>DASVSK010000642.1:0-12168 GCA_036388135.1 Pyrinomonadaceae bacterium
CGGCGGCACCCGCGGCGGCTGCGGCGACGCCCGCGGCGGCACGTCCCGAGCGGCCGTCCCCGCCGCCGCAGAGGGCAGACGCGCCCGCCTCCCCGCCCCCGGCCACCCCGCCCGCGGACCCCGCGGCCGCCGAGGACGCGCCCGACCTCGACACGCGGATTTTGCGTGCGGCCGAAGAGCTCGGCTACGACGCGGCGAAGGTGCGCAAGTGGGTCAACCAGAAGTTCGAGGTCACGGGCGGCCTGGGCAGCCTGACGCCGCACGACAAGCGTGAGGTGCTGAAAATCTTCACCGAGCAGGCGCGCTCGCCGCAGCCTCGCGCCGCGCGCAAGTGAGACGCGGCTAAAGCCTCTCCGGAAGCGGCGCGCACGGGCACGCGCCCCCAGCCCAAGGGGCCAGCGCTCCCGGCGGAGGGTCGCACTCTCAATCCGCAGGCGGCTCGCCCCGTCTAGGGCGTCGGCGTTTCAAGACTCCAAAGCCTGACCGACTCGTCCTCGCCGCCGGTGGCGAGCCAGCGGCCGTCGGGGCTGAAGGCGACGGAGTGGACGTCGCCGGGGTGTTCGTCGAGACTCTGCTGGAGCGCGCCGTCGGCGACGCGCCAGAGGCGTAGCGACTGCCCCCACCCGCTCGGGCCGCTGCCCGCGACCTGCTTCCAGAGCGTGCCGAGGCTTCCCTTCTCGCGGCTTCCGCTCGCCAGCCAGCGCCCGTCGGGACTGAAGGCCACGGCGTAGACGTGCTCCGACCCGCCCGTGAGCGTGTGCGCGAGCCCGCCGTCGGCGACACGCCAGAGTCTCACCGCCGAGTCGTCGCCTCCGGTCGCGAGGAGCCGCGAGTCGTGGCTGAAGGCCAGCTCGACGACGGCCTCGGTGTGCCCTTCGAGCGTCCGCACCAGCTCGCCCGTGTCCGCGCGCCAGAGCTTCGCCGTGTGGTCGAAGCCGCCGCTCGCCAGCCAACGGCCGTCGGGGCTGAAGGCCACGAACCAGACGTTCAGCGTGTGCCCCGTCAGCGTACGCAAAGGCGCGCCGTCGGCCGCGCCCCAGAGCCTCACGCTCTTGTCCTCGCCGCCGCTCGCCACGCGCTCGCCGTCGGGGCTGAAGGCCACCGACCAGACGGTGCCCTCGTGCCCCGCGAGCGTACGCGCGAGACTCCCGTCGTGGAGGTTCCAGATTCTGACCGCGCCGTCGTAGCTGCCGCTGGCGAGGTGCCGGCCGTCGGGGCTAAAGGCGAGGTTGGTGACGCCCTCGGGGTGCGTGAGCGTCCGCACGAGCACGCCGTCGGGCACGCCCCAGAGCTTGACCGTCTTGTCGGGGGCGCAGGTCGCAAGCAGACGGCCGTCGGGGCTGAAGGCCGCCCGCCACGTCGTCCCCGCGTGCGCCGCGATGGCTCGGTGCAGGCGCGCCTTGACGGCGGGCTTCGCGGGAGTCTGCTGACCTTCGCCGCACCCGGCCGCGCACCAACACACACATATGACCGACAGGGCGCACAACGCCCTCCGAACCTGCGACATCTTCCTCACCGCTCCTTTGTCAGGGAATTCGGGTGGGCCCCGCTTCGGGTGGGAACGCCCCGCGGACAGGGCGCTGACTGAGCCTCAAGCTTTACGAGCCTTCGGCGCGGAAGGTTCCCCCGCGGGCCGCGGCGTGACGCGGTGCGGGGCGCGCGGGCGTGTCGCGGCGGCTCACCTGGCGGGCTTGAAGACCTTGCCGTCCTTCATCACGAAGTTGACCTGTTTGAGCGCGGCCGCGTCGGCGAGCGGGTCGGCGGGGGTGGCGATGATGTCCGCGGCCAGCCCCGCGCGTATCGCGCCGCGCTGCTTCTCGACGCCGACGAGGCGCGCAGCGTCGGTCGTCATCATGCGGAGGATTTGGGCCGGGCGCATCCCGACGCGGACGTAGTTTTCGAGGAAGTCGAGCGCGTACGCGCCGCGCCCCTTCTCGCGCCTTGTGAGCAGGACGTCCGAGCCGAAGGCCATCGGCGCGCCGACCTTGTGCGCGCGTTGCAGGCGCTCGTAGAAGCGCGGCGCGAGCGTCGGCTGGTAGCCCTGCTCCTTCGCCAGACCTTCGGGGAAGTCCGTGCCGACGAGGACGACGCCGGCGCGCTTCATCAGCGAGAGCGTCTCCTCGGTCATACCCGGCCCGTGCTCGATGGAGGCGACGCCGCCCGCGATGGCGTTGCGCGCGTCGAGGTCTGAGTCGCAGTGCGCGGCGACCTTGAGGCCGGCGGCGGCCGCCTCCTCGACGATGAAGCGCACGTCGTCGGCCGAGTAGCGGTAGCCGCCGATGCCGCCGACGACGATCTTGATGACGCGCGCGCCGTAGTGGAGGTTTTCGCGGACGGCCCTGCGCATCTCGTCGCGCGTGTCGGCGTAGAGGTACTCCTCCCTGAAGAGGTCGGGGCGGCCGGGGCGGAGGCGGTTCTGCCCGCCGAAGGGCGTGATGATCTTGCCCGCGTTGACGATGGTCGGGCCGGGTATCCAGCCCGCGTTAATCGCGTCGCGCAGGGACGTGTCGGTGTACTCGGGGGCGTTGCCGACGTCGCGGATGGTCGTGAAGCCGGCTTCGAGCATGCCACGCGCGTTGACCACGCCCTGAATCATGTGGACGCCGAGCGGCTGCATCGCCTCCTGCGAGGGCGAGAGCCCCGCCGCCGGGTCCCAGGTCGTCAGCATGTGCGTGTGGCAGTCGAAGAGGCCCGGCAGGACGTATGAGCCCGAGAGGTCGATGACGTTCGCCCCCGGCGGGACGGGGAGCCCCGCGCCGACGGCCTTGACCTTCCCCGCCTCGACAACGATGACCTGGTCGCGCGCCGACGTCCCCGCCTCCGGGTCTACGAGTCGGCCGGCCCTGATGACCGTCACCTGCGCGCCCGACTCCGAAGCCGCGACGCAGACCAAGAGCAGTGCGAGACAAAGGAGCTTTTTCATGTGGGTGTCTTTATAGCAGTTTTCACTCGTGCGTGCGTGAGGGACGTTGACCGCGGAGACACGTTGACACGGCTTGAAGAAGTTAACCGTGTCAACGTGTCTCCGCGGTCAACGCTTACCCTTCGGGCCGAGGTGAAGAGGCCGGCGGCGGGTCATCCCCTCTGGCCGCCCCCCGAAGCGGCGTCGCCCGCGGAGCCGTTCGGGCGCTTGCGCGTGCGGCCCGAGCTTTCGACGTGGCGCGCGCTCTCCCACGCGGCGAGCGTGGGCGGGTCTCCGCGGAACTGGTTGCGGACGATGGCGTCGAGCTTGCGCACGGCGTTCATCCCGCGCTCGGCCTCGGTCTCGACCGAGGCGGTGGCCGAGACGTGCGCGCCGCGCCCCGTGTTCTGCTGCGCCACGGCGCGTTCGAGGTCTGCGATGTCCTCCTTAAAGTCTTCGATGAACGTGGCGTGCATCGCGTGACGCAGGAACGCGTCCTTGAGCGGGGCAGCGTCGTTGGCGAAGGCGCGCGCGGTCTGCAAGAGCGAGGGGTCGCTGCCGCTGCGCGGGAGACGGAACTTGTCCTCCAGCCCCGGCGTGTCGAGCGCCATCACGCGCGCCGTGCGCGCCAACGCCTGCATGCTCTCGCGCAGCGCCTCGCGCGCGGCCATACGCTCGGCCGTCGCGCGCTGCACGGAGGTGAGGCCGGAGGTTTGCGAAGCGCCGGCCTCGGTCAGCGCCCCGACCACGCGCTTGAGTTCCGTGACCGTCTGGCCGCCGAGCGTGTCCGGTGGGAACGCGTCCGCGCGCTCCGCGGCGAAGTTCAGCACGCGCACGAACATCTCGTACGTGCGATTAATCACGCTGTTCATACACTTTCTGCTCCTTGCATGAGGTTAAAGGAAGAGAGGTTCGGGGGCCGTGAGTTTTGCGCCTCCCCTGCTCGCAGTTTGAACGCCCCTGCTCGCACTCCGCGCCGCCCCTGCTCGTCTGCGGCGCATTATAAGCGCATCCCGCGCCCCATCCACACAAAAATTTCTACCCGCCCACGAAAACCCCCGCCCCGCCGCGCGACTCCCCCGCCCTACCCTCGTCCCGAGCCCCGCACCACCCGTTTTCCGCCCGCACCGCCCGTAATTTCCCCGCACCGCCCGTACATTTGCCCGCACCGCCCGCGAATTTGCGCGCACCGCTCGCAAAAAAGCCCGCACCGACGCGCCTGAACACGCACCGCCGGGAAAATACTCCGCACCGGCGACGATTTCGCACGCACCACCCGCCTGTGACGCCGCGGGCGGCAAAATTTGCGCGCACCGACCCCTCCGTGACACGCACCGCCCGTAAAAACGCGCGCACCGACGCCCTCGACACACCCGTCTGACAGATTTTGTAACCCGCGCGCGGAAATCAGCGCGCCCCGTCCCACCCGCAAAGCCCGCCTCGACCACCAAGACGAAGGGGCCGCGTGCCCCGCCCTCGCACACGCGGCCCCCTACCCCGGACGGTGAGGCCGGGGCTGCGGCACCGTCTCTGCCCGAAGACGTGCCCGCACTAATCGCAAACCAAAATGCTCATGTGCTATCCTGCGCGCGTTCCAGTCTTTGAAAATAAGGCAACGGGTCGGATGCGGAAGCCTGCTCACCCTCAAACACGGAGTGTTGAGCATCGCCGTTGAGCACGAGAGGTTCAGTCTCACGGCGAATCGGTTACGCAGGAGCATTATACCGACAATTGTCGGTATTTGCCAAGTCCTATCAGGAGGCCGCGCCTGATGGGAAGGAAACCCCGCGCGAAGCCGGAACGTCTTGCCGAAAAACTCCGCACTATTAGGGAAGCTTTGGGACTATCTCAGGGCGAGATTGTGAAGCGACTCGACGCCGGGAATCTGATAGACGCGAAGCACGTCTCAAAGTTTGAGCTAGACGAGAGGGAGCCGAGCCTCTTGGTACTTCTCAGCTACGCCCGTCTGGCCGGGGTCTCAATGGACGTGCTGGCCGATGATAAGTTGGACTTACCCGCTAAGCTCCCCGCCAAGCCGAAGCACTCTCGAGAGGGCTCCACATAGCCAGTCGTATTCTGCCCTGTGCCCATCGGGAGATGGCACCTCATGGGCATAAGGCGCGCCGGAAGCCAAAGCGTTTAGCGGAAAAGCTTCCGGCTATCTGCAAGCTTTTCAAGTTCCACCATCTCACCATCGCTGATTCGATTGTGAACAGACATCATGTCCTCAGTCGCATCATCTTTAGAGAAGAAGCGAAAGACCGAAGGAGCTAAATATTCCATCCGCTCCTCGAAGGCTAACCACGTACGCCCTTCGCTCTCGGCTGCCCGTCCAGTTGTGTTCGAGCCAGCAAAAATATCTAAGACCAGATCGCCCGGGTCAGTTAAAAATCGTATGAAAAACTCCGGCAGCTTCAGGGGGAATCGGGCGGGATGCTGTTTGATATCTAGTGCCTTGCACGCGCCAAGGTATGTTCCGTTAGATTCTGTATTTGGGATCTGTAGGAGGTTCGACGGAATCGCCCCGCCGTTGTCTTTGCCAAAGCCCTTGCCAATATCATGTCCCGATGGACGCTTCTTTGGAGTGTAGAAGCTCTCGGGGTCTTGCAGTAGCTTCCTCATTCTGTCGCTGTATTCCGACAGGACTTTTGACACATCTGCTTTTGGATGCTCCGTCTTGCTGAACCACCAGACAGTATTGACCGAATCTTTAGCCCTCAACTTCCGCTTGTTGACCCATTCGATAGGGCTAGGCAGCTTTGAGGAGTTATGCCAGTAGAAATCCTCTGCCAGATGAAATCCGACCTCGTCACAGAACCGAATCAGCACGCGGAAGTTATATAGACTCCGCACGGGCACACCCTTCTTGTACGCACCTCCTAAGTCCAAAACGAAGCTTCCATCATCGCGCAGTTTCTGACGCACGAGACGGGCGAATTGCTCTAGCCACCCGACATAGTCGTCTTGAGTGTGATTCCCGTATTCTTTTTCTCTCTGAAGTGCGAAAGGTGGGCTGGTAATGACGAGGTTAACACTTGAATCTGGGAGTTGCGGCAACAGTCCCAGCGAGTCGCCTCGATATGCAGCACCAAGCCTCGTTATGTAAGCGGGTGTCGCGGCCGAGAGCAAGCGTGAAACGTGGTCGGTTTGAATCTTTAACATCTGCGTGCTCGTCGGAATGCTACTTAAAGTCTGTAGCTATAAAGTCATCATTCGGCTATTCCTTACCAGGTGCCAAAGCGTAAAACAAGCGTCCGCCTGCGCTTCGCCGAAAACCTACGCGAGACCCGCAAGGCTCAGGGCATTTCGCAAGAAAAACTTGCCGAACTGGCGGAGCTGCACCGAACCTACATTGGTTCCGTCGAACGTGGCGAGCGGAACATCACCATAGACAATATGGAACGTCTTGCACGCGCCCTCGGCGTGACCGTTCAAGCCTTGCTTGGGGAGCGATGAAGGGATGAAAGAACACCCCGACAAGGCGGTTCTCGACGAGTTATTCCCTTACATTCGGCGCTACCAGGAATTAGCCTCCAAGCATGGTATCCACGACATCTTCCAAGACAACGGGGGCAAACTGCTACAAGTCCTGCTCGTCCTCGGTCTGAAGGCACTACCCGGACGCGAAGGCAACGACGCAGTTGACGATGAAGGAAACGAGTACGAATTAAAGTCCGTCAACACTCGTCTGACCAAAACCTTCTCGACCCATCATCACATGAACCCTGCCATTATAGCGAAGTATCGAAAGGTAGGCTGGTTCTTCGCCGTCTATGAGAGCATCGAGTTAAAAGCCATTTATAGGCTCACCCCAGCGGCGTTGGAGCCTTTTTTCGCCAAGTGGGAGGAAAAGTTGGGGGCGGGCTCAACGCATCTCAACAATCCAAAAATTCCGCTCAAGTTTGTCGCAGAGAACGGCGAGCTATTCTACAAGGTAGATGAACCCTTAGACCTACCCGTACATGAAGGGCAGGAATAGCAGATGCTTATCATGCGGCGGTGAAGGTGATGTTGAGGAGTTCGGGTGCGCCTTCGCCGTGCTCAAGTCTGTCCGCGAGTACGCGCAGGGCGAGCGCCTGCGCCTTCGCTAAGGCTTCCTCGGACGTCGCCCCGTAGGCGAGCGCGCCGGGCAATTCAAGGACTTCGGCGAGCCAGCGCCCGTCTTCCTCCTGCTCGTATTCGACCGTGAGAGTCATAAGGTTAACCCCGGCGTAATGCTATCACAGGTCGACAATGAAAAGACCGGCGCAGGCCCGTTGAGCCTGCGCCGGTCTTTTGGTCGGGGTTGGAGTCGGGAAGTTTACTCGTCGTCGGCCGCGTCGGGGGCGGCGGGGGTGTCGGCGTCGTCGTCGGTGTCGGCGGCGACGACCACCTTCTCGCGGGCGGGGACGACCGCGGGCGGCTCGGTGCCGCCGAGGAGGTCGGAGAGGCTCTCCATCTGCTGCTCCTCGCGCGCGGCCTCGGCCGTCGTGTCGCGCTCGACCTTGACGTTGCGGTAGAAGTCCATCCCCGTGCCCGCGGGGATGAGACGCCCCATGATGACGTTCTCCTTGAGGCCGCGCAGGTAGTCGACGCGACCCGAGATGGCCGCCTCGGTCAGAACCCTCGTCGTCTCCTGGAAGGAGGCCGCCGAGATGAACGAGTCGGTCGACAAGCTCGCCTTCGTTATGCCCAGGAGCAGCGGCTCGGCCTTCGACGGCTCGCCCTCCGCGGCCGCGATGCGCTCGTTCTCGTCGGTGAAGCGGAAGCGGTCGACCTGCTCGTCGAGCAGGAAGTCCGTGTCGCCCACGTCGCTGATGCGAACCCAACGGAGCATCTGGCGGACGATGACCTCGATGTGCTTGTCGTTGATGTTGACGCCCTGGAGGCGGTAGACCTCCTGGATTTCGTTGACGAGGTACTCCTGCAAACGGTTCATGCCGAGCACGCGCAGGATGTCGTGCGGGTTCAGCGGCCCGTCCATCAGCGCCTCGCCGGCGCGGACGCGGTCGCCCTCCTGCACGTTGATGTGCGTGCCGCGCGGGATGTCGTACTCGCGCTCCTCGCCGTCGTCGCCGACGACGATCAGGCGTCGCTTGCCCTTAGCGATGGCCCCGAGCTTAATCGTGCCGTCGATCTCGCTCATGATGGCCGTCTCGCGCGGCTTGCGCGCCTCGAAGAGTTCGACGACGCGCGGCAGGCCGCCCGTGATGTCCTTCGTCTTGGTCGTCTCGCGCGGAATCTTGGCGATGACGTCGCCGGGGGCGACCTCGTCGCCGTCGTGAACCATCAGGTTCGCGCGCACCGGCATCTGGTAGGTCTTCAAGACCTTGTTGCCGCCGCGGATTTCGAGACGCGGCTGGCGCTTCTCGTCGGGCGAGTCCTTGACGACGACGCGGGACTGACCCGTGACCTCGTCGACCTCCTCCTCGACCGTGACGCCCTCCTTCAAGTCCTGATACTTCACCGTGCCGGCGACCTCGGTCAGGATGGCGAAGGTGAACGGGTCCCAGGTGGCGAGCACCTGATCCTCCTTGACGCGCGCGCCGTTCTCGACGTGGATGTGCGCGCCGTAGACGATCTGGTGGCGGGCGACCTCGCGGCCGCGCTCGTCGATGATGATGAGCGCGCCGTTGCGGTTCATCGCCGTGATCTCGCCGCGGCGGTTCTTGACCACGTTCAGCTCGACGTACTTGATGGTGCCGTCCATGCGAGCCTCGTGCTTCGAGGACTCTTCGAGGCGCGCCGTGCCGCCGATGTGGAACGTGCGCATCGTGAGCTGGGTGCCGGGCTCGCCGATTGACTGCGCGGCGATGACGCCGACGGCCTCGCCGATGTCGACCGCCTTGCCCGTGGCGAGGTTGCGGCCGTAGCACTTGATGCAGACGCCGCGGCGCGACTCGCACGTCAGCACCGAGCGGATGCGCACGCGCTGGACGCCCGAGCGCTGAATCTCCTGCGCGAGGTCTTCGTTGATCTCGTCGTTGGAGGCGACGATGACCGCGCCCTCGACGGGGTCGATCACGTCTTCGAGCGCCGTGCGGCCGATGATGCGGTCGCGCAGGGATTCGATCTCCTCGCCGCCCTCGACGATGGCCGAGGCGCTGATGCCCTTCAGAGTCCCGCAGTCGGGCTCGGAGACGATGACGTCCTGCGCCACGTCGACCAGGCGGCGCGTCAGGTAGCCGGAGTCGGCCGTCTTCAGCGCCGTGTCGGCCAGGCCCTTGCGCGCGCCGTGCGTCGAGATGAAGTACTGGAGGACGTTCAGCCCCTCGCGGAAGTTGGAGCGGATGGGCGTCTCGATGATCTCGCCCGAGGGCTTCGCCATCAGGCCGCGCATCCCGGCGAGCTGCCGAATCTGCTGCGCGGTGCCGCGCGCGCCCGAGTCCGACATGATGAGAATCGGGTTCGACTGCTGCGCCGTCTTCTCCTTCTCGTCCATCGCCAGGAACATCTCCTTGGCGACCTTGTCGGTGACCTCCGACCAGATGGCGATGACCTTGTTGTAGCGCTCGCCGTTGGTGATGACGCCGTCGCGGTACTGCTTCTCGACCTCGATGACGTCGCGGTCGGCGTTCGCCACCAGCGACTTCTTGGCCTCGGGCGTGACGAGGTCGTCGATGCCGATGGAGATGCCCGCGCGGGTGGCGTAGAGGAAGCCGAGCGACTTCAGGTCGTCCAACATCTTCACCGTCATCTCGTGGCCGAGGCGGAGGTGGCAGTAGTTGACGAGCGACTGGAGCCCCTTCTTCTTCAACGTGCCGTTGATGTAGGAGAGCCCCTTCGGAATCTGGTCGTTGAAGATGACGCGCCCCACGGTCGTGTTGATGACGCGTCGGACGTCCTCCTGCACGGCGGCGCGCATCACGTCCTGCGTGTCGTGCTCCTGCGTCAGGTCGATGAGGCTGCCGACGACGCGCAGCTTGATGGGCGTCTGCGTCGTGACCTCCTTGGCGTCGAGCGCGAGCAGCACCTCGTTGATCGAGGCGAAGACGCGCCCCTCGCCCTTCGCGCCCGGCTTGTCCTTCGTCAGGTAGTAGCAGCCGAGGACGATGTCCTGCGAGGGCACCGCGATGGGCTGACCCGACGCGGGGCTCAGGATGTTATTCGAGGCGAGCATCAGCACGGCCGCCTCGATCTGCGCCTCGGGCGAGAGCGGGATGTGGACGGCCATCTGGTCGCCGTCGAAGTCGGCGTTAAACGCCGTGCAGACCAGCGGGTGAATCTTGATGGCCTTGCCCTCGACCAGCACCGGCTCGAACGCCTGGATGCCGAGGCGGTGGAGCGTCGGGGCGCGGTTGAGCAGAACCGGGTGCTCGCGGATGACCTCTTCGAGGATGTCCCACACCACCGGCTCCTGGCGGTCGACCATCTCGCGCGCCTGCTTGATGGTGGCGGCGTAGCCCTGCTTTTCGAGCTGGTTGTAGATGAACGGCTTGAAGAGCTCGAGCGCCATCTTCTTCGGCAGGCCGCACTGGTGGAGCTTCAGCTCCGGCCCGACGACGATGACCGAGCGCCCCGAGTAGTCGACGCGCTTGCCGAGAAGGTTCTGGCGGAAGCGCCCCTGCTTGCCCTTCAGCGTGTCGGAGAGCGACTTGAGCGGGCGGTTGTTGACGCCGCGCAGCACGCGGCCGCGCCGGCCGTTGTCGAACAAGGCGTCGACCGCCTCCTGGAGCATGCGCTTCTCGTTGCGCACGATGACCTCGGGCGCGCGCAGCTCCATCAGCTTCTTCAGGCGGTTGTTGCGGTTGATGACGCGCCGGTAGAGGTCGTTCAGGTCCGACGTGGCGAAGCGCCCGCCGTCGAGCGGAACCAAAGGCCGCAGCTCGGGCGGGATGACGGGAATCACGTCGAGAATCATCCAGTCGGGGTGGTTGCCCGACTTGAGGAACGAGGTCGTGACCTTCAGCCGCTTGGAGTACTTGAGCTTCTTCTGCTGCGAGTTCTCCTCGCGCATCCGCTGGCGCAGCTCGACCGACAGCTCCTCGATGTTGACCGCGGCCAGCAGCTCCTTGATCGCCTCCGCGCCCATGCGCGCGACGAACTGCCCCGGAAAGTCGCGCGTCAGCTCGCGGAAGCGCTCGTCCGTCAGAAGCTCGCGCTCCTTGACGGGCGCGTCGCCCGGGTCGATGACGATGTAGCTCTCGAAGTAGAGCACCTTCTCAAGCTCGCGCAGGGGGATGTCGAGCAGGTGGCCGATGCGCGAGGGGAGCCCCTTGAAGAACCAGACGTGCGAGCAGGGGCTCGCCAGCTCGATGTGGCCGAGCCGCTCGCGGCGCACCTTGGCCTGCGTGACCTCGACGCCGCACTTGTCGCAGACGACGCCGCGGTGCTTCATCCGCTTGTACTTGCCGCACAGGCACTCCCAGTCCGTGACGGGGCCGAAGATGCGCGCGCAGAAGAGGCCGTCGCGCTCGGGCTTGAACGTGCGGTAGTTGATCGTCTCCGGCTTCGTCACCTCGCCGTGCGACCACTGGCGAATCTTCTCCGGCGAAGCCAGGGAGATGCGAATCGCCTCGAAGTCGGGCGCGAGTTGCGTCTTCTCTTGCTGGAATCTGAACACCTTTTTTATCTCCGTAAGGAAAAAGCCGCTGACCAATAACTTTCAGAAAAAAACAATTAACATGGATGGACAGGATATTCAGGATAAGGATTTAAGATTTCAAATCCTGTGAATCCTGTCCATCCATGTTAATTCACTCTCACTCGACCGGGCCGGCCGTCGGGACGACGGGGCGGCCGAGGCCGTCGCCCGCGACATCCTCGGCGACCGCGTTGCGGTCGATCAGCTCCACGTCGAGGCAGAGCGACTGAAGCTCCCTGACGAGGACGTTGAACGACTCGGGGACGCCCGGGTTGAAGTCGGCCTCGCCCTTGACGATGGCCTCGTAAATCTTCGAGCGCCCGGCGACGTCGTCCGACTTCGCGGTCAGCAACTCCTGGAGGATGTGCGCCGCGCCGTAGGCTTCGAGCGCCCAGACCTCCATCTCGCCGAACCGCTGGCCGCCGAACTGCGCCTTGCCGCCGAGGGGCTGCTGCGTGATCAGCGAGTACGGCCCGATGCTCCGCGCGTGAATCTTGTCGTCCACGAGGTGCGAGAGCTTGAGCATGTAGATGTAGCCGATGGTCACCTTCTGCTCGAACGGCTCGCCGTTCAGGCCGTCGTAAAGGACGGTCTTGCCCGACTCGCTGACGATCTCGGGGAGCCCCTGATCCCTGAGCTTCGTGTTCGCGCGGCGGATCATCTCCTTAATCTCGGGCTCGGTCGCGCCGTCGAAGACCGGCGT
>DASVSK010000643.1:0-3910 GCA_036388135.1 Pyrinomonadaceae bacterium
GCCTTGATGAAGACCGACTGGTCGCCCACGAGCTGAACCCGCACGCCCTTCTTCAGCAGCGCCGGCTCCAGCTCCGCCAGCCGCTCCTTCACCGCGTCCGAGACCTGCACGGTGTTCTGCCCCGACTGCTTCGAGACGACCAGCGTCACCGCGGGCTGGCCGTTGAGGCGCGCGCTCGTGCGCTGCTCCTCCGTCTCGTCGGAGGTGTAGCCGATGTCGGAAATCTTGACGGCGTAGCCGCCGCGCGTCGAGACGGCGACGTTGTTGAAGTCGGCCGGGTTGGTGATGCGCCCCATCGTGCGCACCGTCAGCTCGCGCGTGCCCTCGTCGACGCGCCCGCCCGGCACCTCGATGTTCTGAGAGCGCACGGCCGCCACCACCTCGGGCACGGTGATGTTGTAGGCGCGCATCTTGTCCGGGTCGACCCAGACGTGTATCTCGCGCGTCGCGCCGCCGATGATGGCGACGTTGCCGACGCCGCTGATCGACTCGATGCGCTCCTTAATCTCCTTGTCCGCGATGTCCGTGACCTCGCGCAGGCTCTTGCTGGAGGAGACGGCGATGCGCAGCACGGGCGCGGCGTCGGTGTCGAGCTTCTGGACGATGGGCTCCTCGGCCGTCTCGGGCAGGTCGCCCGTGATGAGCCCGACCTTGTCGCGCACCTCCTGCGCCGCGACGTCGGCGTTCTTGTCGAGCAGGAAGGTGATGTAGACCTGCGAGACGCCCTCGACCGAGGTCGAGCGCAGCTCGTCGATGCCGCTGATGGTGTTGACCGCGGCCTCGACCTTGTCGGTGATCTCGGTCTCGACCTCCTGCGGGCCCGCGCCGGGGTTGACGACCGTCACCGTGATCGTCGGCAGGTCTATCTTCGGGAAGAGGTCGACGCCCAGCGTCGAGTACGAGAAGAGGCCCACCACGGTCAGCGACAGGATCAGCATCGTCGCGAAGACCGGACGCCGTACGCAAATTTCGGCTAGTTTCTGCATGTCACAAGTTCCGCTTGTTTAGTAGTCAGTAGTCGGCAGCGCTCCGCGTTACGGCCACTGACGCTGACACCCCGACAATTCATCGGCAACGTTTTTCTACTGACTACTGTCTACTGACTACTGTCTACTGTCTCACCGGCGCTCCGTCGGCTAACTGCTCGACGTTGGAGGTGGCGACCAGCTCGTCGGCCGCGACGTTGCCCTTGATCTCGATGAGGTCGCCGTCCTGGCGGCCCGTGGCGACGAGGCGCTCCTGCGCGACGCCGTCGCGGATGACGAAGACGCGCGCGGTCGTCCCGTCCGAGCGCACGGCGCGCGCGGGGACGAGCACCGCCGGGTCCGACTGCGCCATCAGCACGCGGATGGTGGCGAACTGGCCGGGCTTGAGCAGGTTCTCGTTGTTCTGCACCTCTGCCTCGACGGTGAGCGTGCGCGACTGCGCCGAGACGTTCGGCGAGACGCGCGCGACCCGGCCGGCGAAGCTGCGTTCGGGGTAGGTGCTGACCGAGACCGAGACGCTCTGCCCCGGCCGGACGGTCGCGATGGCCTGCTCGGGGACGTCGATGCGGACGCGCAGGGGGTTGGTGCGCACCACGGTCGCCACCTTCGAGCTGGTCGAGACGAACTCGCCGACGTCGGCCGTGCGGTCGGTGACGAAGCCGCTGATGGGCGAGTAGATGGTCACGTCGCGGACGCCCTTCTGCGCCTGCTCGACCGTCACCCGCGCGGCCTGCGCGGCGGCGCGCGCCGTCTGCACCGCGGCGTAAGACTGGTTGGCCTGCGCCAGCGCCGCCTGGTACTGCTCGCGCAACTGGTCGCGCTGCGCGCGCTGCTGGTCGTAGGCCGCGCGCGAGATGTCGCCCGACTCCTGGAGCTGCTCGTGGCGGCGGAGGTTCTTCTCCGCGAGGTCTAAGGCGGCCTTCGCCGCGCCGACCTCGGCCACGCGCGTCGGGTCGAAACGCTGCCCCGGCCGGAGGCCGATGCGCGCCTCGGCCTGCCCGACCGAGGAGTTGGCCTGCGCGAGCGCGGCCTGCGCCTGCTCGACCCGCAGCCGCGCGTCGCCCGCGTCGAGCTGCGCGATGACCTGCCCCTTCTGCACGAAGCTGCCGAGGTCGACGCCGACCGAGACGACGCGGCCGCCCACAATCGGGGCCACGTCGGTCTGCTCGTCGGCGGCGAGGCTGCCCGTCGCCTCGACGAAGCGCGGGAGGTCGCGCACGATGGCCGGCGCGGTCGCCACGTCCACGGCCTGCGGGGTCGGGGCGGCGGCCGCGGCCGCGCCCTTCTTGTTGGCCTGCGCGCTCGACCCGCCGCACGAGGCGGCCGAAGCGCCGAGCGCCGCGACGAGCGCGAGCGCGATTAACGTTTTGATATGTTGACGGGAGATCATGGCGTTCACTTCTTCTTATTTTTACTGTCGGAACTCTTAACGTCCGCGACACCCTCGCGGTTGCGCGCGGCCGCGCCCCCGTTGGTCGTGGCGCACGCCGACGGGTCGGCGGCGACGCCGCGCAGCAGTATCTCGGCGAAGTCGCGCGCGGCCTCCTCGTTCGAGACTTTGAGCAGGCGGTTCGCAGGGTCTCTGTCCCAGAGCAGGTTGACGAGCGAGTGGTGGATGACGGCCCCGACGAAGACCCGAACCGCCGCGTTGGGCTCGACGTCGCGGAACGCGCCCTCGCGCTGGCGGCGGCGGACGTAGTCGGCGAGGAACTCGTAGAGCACGCGCACGTTCCTGTCCCAGAAGACCTGCGCCAGCGTGTGATTCTCCAGCGCCAGGTACATCAGCAGCCGCAGGAACTCGGGCTCGTGCTGGTGGTGTTCGAGCATCGAGAGCGCGACGCCCCGGAAGACGGCGAGGTCGTCGGTCGCCTCGGCGGCCGCGACGACGCCGCCGCAAATCTGCTCGACGACCGGCTGCGGCGCGCCCGGCTCCAGCGGGCCCGTGCCCAGCCCCGCGCAGCCCTTGTAGTCGATGATGGCCGTGTAGAGGTCTTCCTTGGTGGCGAAGTGGCGGAAGATGATGGCCTCGGAGACGCCCGCGGCCAGCGCGATCTCCCTGGTGGTCGTGCCGCGAAAGCCGCGCTCCGAGAACAGCCGCATCGCGACCCGGACGATCTGGAGGCGGCGCTCGTCGGCACACATCCGCCCGCCGGGCTGCTGCGCCCCTGCCTGCTGCGCCGCGGCGTCCGCGCCCCGCCCCGCCTCCGTGTCTCTGCTCATATCTGTGACCCGCCTCTCCCGACTCCGCCCTACAAGTAAGCACTTACTTACATTATCGGCGAGACAGAGTCAAGTCAAGACGGTAAATATTTCGTGATGTATTGTTCCGAGCCTTGTGCTACATTCGGCCCGTATATTTTCACAACAAAACCGATTCTTAGGGGCGCGGGGCGGCGAGGCCGTTTCCGCGGCCTTCCCTCACAGAACTCGCACGGGAGGCGAGTCGGCACGACGTTTGCTCCCGAATGACGGGAAAAGCTCTTTCTGGAAGCGAACTCTCGCGCGCTTTCATTATTCGGGACTTTAATCATCCTTGTGAGGAGAGAAAGACTATGTCACAGAACAGACCTGGGAACGAGACTGGCGATTTCGGCGGCACCGGCGGCGGCGGCGGCAGCACGACCGGCAGCGGGGGCGCGGGTGGCGGCACGGGCAGCGGCGGCGTGAGCGGCGGCACGGGCAGCGGCGGCGGTACGGGTAGCGCCGGTGGTACGAGTAGCGGCGGTGGCACGGGCAGCGGCGGCGGCTCTGCCGCGGGCGGCACCGGCGTCGGCGGCGGGCTCAGCACGACGGGCGGCGGCGGCGGAGCGGCCACGGGCGCGGCGGCGGCCCCGGCCGGCGGTATCGGCGCGAAGGCCAAGGAGTACGGGCAGAGCGTGGCCGGCGCGGCCACGACCGCCAAGGAGTTCCTGACGGACAAGGCG
>DASVSK010000644.1:0-2557 GCA_036388135.1 Pyrinomonadaceae bacterium
GGCCTCCAGCACCTCGACGCTGACGCCGCCCGTCTCCAGCCGCGGCGCGGGTTGCTGCTGTAGCACGCAGAAGACCTGCGCCAAGGGGTTGCGGCTCGTGTCGCGCTCGGGCTGCAACTCCTCGACCAGCTTCTCGAAGGGCACGTCCTGGTAGGCGTGCGCGTCGAGCACGACCTCGCGCACCCTGCCGAGTAACTCGCTAAAGCTCAACTCGTCCGAGAGTCCCGTCCGTAGCACGAGCGTGTTGGCGAAGAAGCCGATCAGCGCCTCGGTGGACTCGCGGCCGCGGTTAGCCACGGGCGTGCCGACGACGATGTCGTCCTGCCCCGTGTAGAAACGCAGCAAAGCCTTGAAGGCCGCGAGCAGCGTCATGAACAGCGTCGCGCCCTCGCGCCGGCCCAGCTCCCTGACGGCCTCGGTCAGCTCGGCGGACAGCAGCAGGCGCTCGTGCGCGCCCCTGTAGCTCTGCACGGGCGGGCGCGGCTTGTCCGTGGGCAGCTCCAGCAGCGGCGCGTCCGCCAACTGCTTCCTCCAGAACTGCAACTGCGTTTCCAGTACGCCGCCGCTCAGCCACCCCCTCTGCCACGCGGCGAAGTCTGCGTACTGCACGGTCAGCTCGGGGAGAGGCGACTCGCGCCCCTCCACGAACGCCTCGTAGAGCGCCGTCAGCTCGCGCATCAGGACGCCCATCGACCACCCGTCCGAGATGATGTGGTGCATCGTCAGCAGGAGGACGTGATCGTCCTCCGCCAGCCGCAGCAAGCTCACACGCAGCAAAGGCCCTTCGGACAAATCGAGCGGGAGCCGCGCCTCGGCCTCGGCCAGCCGCCGCGCTTCAAGCTCGCGCCCCTCCGGCGCGACCGCGCCGAGGTCTGTCACGGGGAGGGGGACGGGGGCGGGCCGCGCGAACACCTGCACCGGCTGTCCGTCCACGTCGGGGAAGGTCGTGCGCAGCGACTCGTGGCGTCTGACTATCTCGGTCAACGCCTGCCCGAGCGCGCCGACGCTCAGAGGGCCCTTGAGCCGGAGCGCGCTCGGGATGTTGTAGACGGGGCTGCCGGCGACCATCTTGTCGAGGACCCAGAGCCTCTGCTGCGCGAAGGAGAGCGGCAACTCCTCGTCGCGCCGGGCGGGGGTGATGGGCGTTAGCGGGACGCCCAGGCCGGCCCGCCGCGCCGCCTCCACCTGCCGCGCCAGCCCGGCCACCGTCGGGTTCATGAAGAGTTGCCGCAACTCAATCCCGACGCCGAAAAGCTCACGGACGCGCGAGACCACCTGCGTCGCGAGCAGCGAGTGACCCCCCAGCTCGAAGAAGCTCTCCTCCCTCCCGACCCTTTCGAGGCCGAGCACCTGACACCACACGCCGGCCACCAGCTCCTCGCCCGGCGCGCGCGCCTCCTCCGCCTGCGGCGACGCCTCGCGCGCCGCCGCGCCCGGCGCGGGCAGAGCCTTGCGGTCGAGCTTCCCGTTCGGCGTCAGCGGCAGCTCGTCGAGCGTCACGAACGCGTTCGGCGTCATGTAGGCCGGCAGCTTGGATTGCAGGAAGGCGCGCAGCTCCGACAGGCTCACGCCCGCCCCCCCGGCCGGGACGAGGTACGCGACCAGGAGCTGGCCCGCCGCCCCCTCGTCGCGCGCCAACACGACCGCCTCCCGCACGGAAGGGTGACTCGACAGCACCGACTCTATCTCGCCCAGCTCGATGCGGAAGCCGCGCACCTTCACCTGATGGTCGATGCGGCCGAAGAACTCCAGCTCGCCGTCCCCGCGCCAGCGCACGCGGTCTCCCGTCCTGTACATCCGCGCCCCCGGCTCGGCCGCGAACGGGTTCGGCACGAACTTCTCGGCGGTCAGCCCGGGCCGGTTCAGGTAGCCCCGCGCCAACCCGACGCCGCCGATGTAAAGCTCGCCGGGCACGCCCGTGCAGGCGGGGACGCCGTCGCGGTCGAGGACGTAGACCTGCGTGTTGGCGATGGGCCGGCCGATGCTGGGCGTGGCGGCGACGTCGCTCGGGACGTGCGTGAAAGTCGAGTAGGTCGTCGTCTCGGTCGGGCCGTAGAGGTTGTAGAGCCTGTGACCGGGCAGCGCGGCGTAGAGCCTGCGCGCGAGGTCGGCCGAGAGGGCTTCGCCGGCGAGGTTCACCGTCCCGGCCGAGAGCGGCAGGCCGCCGTCGGCCGACAACTCCCGGGCCGCCGACGGCACCGTGTTGATGAGCGAGACCTCCTCCTTCCCGCCGAGTCCGAGCAGGGACAGGATGTTCTCGACGAGGATGGCGCGGCCGCCGAAGCAGAGCGGGAGGAACAGCTCGTAGACGGAGAGGTCGAAGCAGACCGAGGTCGCGGCCAGCAGCCCCCCGCGGCTCTCCTCGGGGAAGACTTCGTCCGCCCAGTTGAGGAACGAGACGGCGCTCCGGTGCGTGATGCCGACGCCCTTGGGGCGGCCCGTCGAGCCGGAGGTGTAGATGACGTAGGCGAGGTTGTCGGGGCCGGCGAGCGGCTCCGGGTTCGTCGTCGGCGACGAGGCGATCTGCCCCCAGTCCGAGTCGAGGTAGATTCTCTCG
>DASVSK010000645.1:0-2785 GCA_036388135.1 Pyrinomonadaceae bacterium
CCGACGCTCTGCCAGCGCACGGCGCGAGCGTCGTCCGGCTCGACTCCGACCGCGAGGCCATCGCGCGCCACGGCGCGGAAGACCTCGGCGTCGAGGTCGCGCCCGAGAACCTCGCCTACGTCATCTACACGTCGGGCTCGACGGGCGAGCCGAAGGGCGTGATGGTCGAGCACCGCTCGGTCGTCAACCTGTGGGTCGCGCTCGGGCGCGCGGTCTACGAGGGGCTCGGCGCGGCACTGCGCGTGACGGTCAACGCGCCGCTCTTCTTCGACGCCTCGGTCAAGCAGGTCGTGCAACTGCTCGGCGGCCACACGCTCGTCGTCGTCCCCGAGGAGGTGCGGCGCGACCCCGAGCAGATATTCGACTTCATCTCGCGCGAGCGCGTCTCGGTGCTCGACTGCACGCCCTCCCTGCTGCGCCCGCTGGAGGAGCTGGCGGCCGGACGCCGGGCCGAGGTGGGCGAGCTGTGCGCCGTGCTCGTCGGCGGCGAGGAGCTTGACGGGGCGCTGTGGGAGCGGCTCGCGGCCAACGGGTCGGTCGGCTATTTCAACGTCTACGGCCCGACCGAATGCACGGTGGACGCGACCGCCGCCCGCGTCGAGCCGGGTCTGCTACCGGGCATCGGCGCGCCGCTGGCGAACGTGCGCGCCTACCTGCTCGACGGGCGGATGCGGCCCGCGCCGGTCGGCGTCGCGGCCGAGCTGTGGGTCGGCGGCCGCGGGGTCGCGCGCGGCTACTTGGGCCGCGCCGGGCTGACGGCGGAGAAGTTCGTCCCCGACCCGTTCTCTTCCGAGCCGGGCGCGCGCCTCTACCGGACGGGCGACCTCGGCCGCTGGCTCGAAGACGGCACGGTCGAGTTCGCGGGGCGCGCCGACGACCAGGTCAAGGTGCGCGGCTACCGCATCGAGCTGGGCGAGATAGAGGCGGCGCTCTGCGGGCACCCGGCCGTGCGCGAGGCGGTCGTCGGCGCGCGCGACGACGAGGCCGGCGGCAAGCGCCTCATCGCCTACGCGGTGCCGAAGCCGCGCTTCGCCGCGTCGGTCGAGGGGCGGCCGCGCTATGAGCTGCCGAACGGCATGGCCGTCGTTCACCAGAACAAGAACGAGACCGACTATCTCTACGAGGAGCTGTTCGAGAAGGAGGTCTACGTCCGCCACGGCATCAGCCTGCCCGAGGACGCGTGCGTCTTCGACGTCGGGGCCAACATCGGGCTCTTCACGCTCTTCGTCAGCCAGCGCTGCCCCTCGGGGCGCGTCTACGCCTTCGAGCCCATCACGCCCATCTTCGAGACGCTGCGCATCAACGCCGGGCTCTACGGCTCGAACGTCAAGCTGTTCCCCATCGGGCTCTCGCACGAGGAGCGGACGGAGACCTTCACCTACTACCCGCGCTACTCGATGATGTCGGGCCTCTCGGCCTACGCCGACGCCGAGGACGAGGTCGAGGTCATCAAGCGCTACATCCACAACGAGGGTCGCGCCGGCTCGCCCGACTCGGAGGGGCTGCTCGAACACGCCGACGAAATCCTCGCCGGCCGCTTCAGCTTCGAGCTGTGCGAGAGCCGACTGCGCCGGCTCTCGGACGTCATCCGCGAGGAGGGCGTGTCGCACATCGACCTGCTCAAGGTCGACGTGCAGCGCGCGGAGCTGGACGTGCTGCGGGGCCTGAGCGCCGACGACTGGGGGAAGATTCGGCAGGTCGTGATGGAAGTCCACGACCGCAAGGGCGGCGACAGCGAGGGGCGCATCGCGGAGATAAGCGCGCTGCTCGAAGCGCGCGGCTACGCGGTCGTAGCCGAGCAGGACGAGCTGCTCGTCGGCACCGACCGTTACAACCTCTACGCCTGGCGTCCACACACTAATGGCGGCGCGCGCGCGAACGGGAACGGCCGCGCCGCCGGGAGAGCGAACGGCAACGGCAACGGCCGCGCCGCGGGACACAACGGCAACGGGCGCGCGGCGGCGCAGGCCGTCGCGGCCGAGGCGTTGAAGGGGCGCGAGGCGCTGAGCGTCTCCGACCTGCGCGAGCACCTGCGCGGTCGTCTGCCCGAGTACATGTTGCCCGCGGCCTTCGTGCTGCTCGAAGAGCTGCCGCTGACGCGCAACGGCAAGGTCGACCGCAAGGCGCTGCCTTCGCCCGAGCAGGCGCAGGCCATGACGGAGGTCGCGGGCGACCCCCTGCGCACGCCGTTCGAGGAGATGCTGGCCGGCCTCTGGGCGGGGCTGCTCGGCGCGCAGGGCGTCCGCCGCGACGACAACTTCTTCGAGCTGGGCGGCCACTCGCTCTTAGCCACGCAGGTGATGTCGCGCGTGCGCGAGGTCTTCCACGTCGAGCTGCCGCTGCGCACGCTCTTCGAGTCGCCCACGGTCGCCGGCCTCGCCGAGCGCATCGAGGCGGCGCTCAAGGCCGGGAACGGTCTCGAAGCACCGCCCATCGTGCCCGCGCCGCGCGGCGGACGCCTGCCGCTCTCGTTCGCGCAGCAGCGGCTCTGGTTCCTGGACCAGCTTGAGCCGGAGAGCCCCCTCTACAACTGCCCGGCGGCGATACGGCTCGACGGCGCGCTCGACCTCGGCGTGCTCGAACAGACCTTGACCGAGGTCGTACGCCGCCACGAAGTCCTGCGCACGCGATTCGGCGCGGAGGGCGGCGAGCCGGTGCAGTTGATCGAGCCGCCCGCGCCCTTCCGCGCCGCGGTCGTCGCGCTCGACGGGCTCGAAGAGGCCGCGCGCGAGTCCGAGGCGCAGCGCCTCACGCGCGAGGAGGCGCTGCGCCCGTTCGACCTGGC
>DASVSK010000646.1:0-1748 GCA_036388135.1 Pyrinomonadaceae bacterium
AGAGAGAAGCCGCACGCGGGGATGTCCCTGCCCGAGAACATGCCGACGAGGTTGTCGTAGCGCCCGCCGCCGCCGAGCGAGCCCGCGAGGTCGGGCACGCCGATCTCCATGATCGCGCCCGTGTAGTAAGAGAGGCCGCGCGCGAGCGACGGGTCTATCTTGATGCGGTCGGCGACGCCGTAAGCGGCGGCGTACTCGACGACCTTGCGCAGCTCGTCCACGCCGCGCGCGCCCGCCTCGTTGTCGCCGACGAACTCGACGAGGCGGCCGAGCGCCGCGCGGTTGTAGGCTTCGGCCTTCGAGACCTCGGCCCGCTCGTCGCCCCCGGCGATGAACTCGGCGGCGTGTTCGAGCGCCGGGAGGTTCTCGAAGAAGCCGAGCAGCTCCTCGCCGCTTTCGGCGACGATGCCGCGCGCGGCGAACTCGCGCGCCACGCCCTCGCGCCCTATCTTGTCCAGCTTGTCGAGGGCGACGAGCGCCTCGCCGTGCCGGTCGGGCGTGACGCCCGCCGCCTCAAGCACGCCGGCGAGCACCTGCCGGTGGTTGAGGCGGATGGTGAAGTTCGTGAAGCCCAGCGACGTCAGCGCGTCGCTCGCCGCGGCGCACAACTCGGCCTCGACCACGGCGGAGCGCGTGCCGACGACGTCGACGTCGCACTGGTAGAACTCCCGGAAGCGGCCGCGCGCCGGGCGGTCGGCGCGCCAGACGGGCTGAACCTGGTACCGCTTGAAAAACTTCGGGAGCCTGTCGCCGTACTCGGCGACGACGCGCGCCAGCGGCACCGTCAGGTCGTAGCGGAGCGCGAGGTCGGCCTCGCCCGACTTCTCGTGCTCGCCGCGCTTGAGGATTTTGAAGATGAGCTGGTTGCCCTCCTCGCCGTACTTCCCCATGAGCGTCTCGATGTTCTCGACCGCGGGCGTCTCCAGCGGCTCGAAGCCGTAGCGCTCGTAGGTCTCCTTAATAATTCGGATGACGTACTCGCGCCGCCGCAGGTCGGCCGGGAGGAAGTCGCGCATGCCGCGCGCGGGCTGTGTCTTTGCAGGCATAAAAAAAGTAGACAGTAGTCAGTAGTCAGTAGTCAGTAGAAAAACCTTTCTCAGCCGGGCGGTCAGTCTTAAAGCAGCGAGGTCCGCCGGGCGGAGCGCTACTGTCTACTGACTACTGTCTACTGTCTACTTACCTGAAGATGGAGAACCCGACGTAGAACAGGTTCGAGTCGAAGCCGGGGTTGACGTCGGCGCGGTAGCCGTTCGAGACGTGGTGATACCTGTAGCCGACAGTCCAGGCGCGGCGGGCGGCGGTCTTCCACTGCACGCCGCCGCCGAAGTCGCCCGTGAAGTTGAACTGCGCGCCGCGCGCGTCGGGGACTCGCTCGCCGAAGTAGAGGAAGCCGCCCGACGCCTGCGCGAAGGGCTGCACGCGCTCGCGCCGGCGGAAGTTGAGCTGGAAGCCGACGGGCGACAGTCCCGCGCCCGTGATGTTGCGCCGCTCCTTCCGCGCGACGACGGCGAAGGGGGGCGGGGCCTCGACCAGCTCCGTGACCGGATACGAGAGCAACGCGACGGGGACGGCGTCGAGCGTGTACTTGAGCACGAGGTTGTCGCCGCGCGCCAGCACCCTGGCGTAGCGGAAGGCGAGGAGGCCGAACCGCGTCTCCTCCGTCTTGCCGATGAGCGTCGGGGCGCTGAAGGAGCCGCCGCCCCAGACGCCGAACTCGTTGGCCGACGTCTCCAGCCCGAACGCGCCGC
>DASVSK010000647.1:0-2790 GCA_036388135.1 Pyrinomonadaceae bacterium
AGGAGTTCTCTGATGCTCGCATTCATCACCATCGTCCTGCTGGCGTTCGCGCCGGCCTCGGTCCCGCCGCAGCAGGAGCAGGGCTTCACGCCCGTCCAGGGCGCGACGCTCCAGGCGAAGCACGAGGCCGCCGCCGCGCAGGCCGCCGCCGCGAGGCACGCGCGCTTCTGGACGGCCTACTCTTTCGACGTGCGCCCCGGCGTCGCCGTCGACGTCGACTACGTGAGCGACGACGGCCGCTTCTCCATCCGCGGCACGTGGGAGTCGGACGGCTCGGGCTCCTACCACGTCGGCGACGGCGTCTCGGTGCTCGGCTACCCCGGGCTTGAGACGCGCAGCCTCGGCGTCTTCGCGCTGCGCGACTCGGGCGGGCGGGTCGAGCGCGTCGACGTCTTCAACCTCGCGCGGCGTCACGAGTACGCGGGCCACCCCGTCTACTGGATGGGGCGCGCCGCGAACGAGGAGAGCCTCAACTTCCTGCGCGGCCTCGCCGTCGCCAACGACGCGGGCGCGCGCGACTCGCTCGCCTCCGAGGCCGTGCGCGCCATCTCCCTGCACGACGACCGGCGCGTGCCCGAGGTGCTGATGCAGGTGGCGCGGACTTCCGCCGAGGAGCAGGTGCGCGCGCGCGCCGTCCGCTCGCTCGGGACGCCGCCGCTGCCCGACGCCGTGCGCGAGTACCTGGCGCAGCTCGCGCGCGACGAGCGCGAGTCGCTGGACGTCAGGCGCGCGGCCATCGCGGCCTACGGCCGTGCGCGCGACGCGCAGGCGCTCGCGCTGATGCAGTCGCTCTACGGCTCGCTGACGAACCGCGACCTGCGGCGCGCGGCGCTCGCGCAAATCTCGCGCAACGAGAACCGGCAGGCGGCGGCCGCGTTCCTCATCCGCGTCGCCACGCAGGACTCGGACGGGGAGGCGCGCAAGACGGCCGTCGCGCGCCTCGGCGAGATAGCGGGCGAGCAGGCCACGGCCGCCCTCAGCCGGACGGCGACGAGCAACGACGCCGACACCGAGCTACAGAAGCAGGCCGTCTCGGCCATCGCGCGCCGCCCGGCCGCCGAGTCCGTCCCGCTCCTCATCAACATCGCGCGCACGCACGCCAAGCCCGAGATACGCAAACACGCCTTCGTCCTCCTCGGCCGCACCGGCGACCCCGCCGCCGTCGAGTTCTTAAGGAGCGTGCTGATGAAATAGCGGTAGGAAGTAGACAGTAGACAGTAGACAGTAGTCAGTAGAAAACAGAGGCGGCGCGTCCCGGCCACAGAGTCGGGCGCGCCGCCTTTCCATCTACTGACTACTGACTACTGTCTACCGTCTACTCTCCTTCACCCTTCCGCCTCCATCCTTTAAACTGGCGGCATGGCGTTGATGGAGATAACGGAGTTCCCCGAGCGGGTGTTGAAGGAGGTCGGCGAGCCGGTCGAGCGGTTCGACGCGGGGCTGGAGAAGCTCGTCGCCGACATGTTCGAGACGATGTACGCGGCGGAGGGCGTGGGGCTGGCCGCGCCGCAGGTCGGCCTGAGCCTGCGGCTCTTCGTGATGGACTGCGAGGGCCTCAGGCTCGTCGCCGCCAACCCCGAGATTCTTTCGGCCGAGGGCGAGCAGGAGGGCGAGGAGGGCTGCCTCTCGGTCGGCAAGATTCACGCGCCGTTGCGCCGGCCCGCGCGCGCACGCCTGCGCGCGCAGGACGCGGGCGGCGAGTGGTTCGAGCGCGACGCCGAGGGGCTCGCCGCACGCTGTTTCCTCCACGAGACCGACCACTGCGACGGCATGCTCTTCATCGACCACCTCTCGCCGCTCCGCCGCGACATGGTCAAGCGCCGCTTCCAGAAGATGAAGAAGTGGCGCTGAACCGGCGCGTCGGCGCGAGGCCGAGCCGGGTTGAAAATCGGCGGGCTCAGCCTGTACCATCTCAGCCTCGCAAATGGACACACTCGTCAGCAAGAAGGCCGCGCCCGCGTCGCCGCTCGAACACAAGCTCAGGCCGCACTTCCCCGAACTCGCGCGCTTCCACTCGACGAAGGCGCTCGAAGCCTCGCCGCTCTACGCGCGCGTGCGCGGCGAGGTCGAGCGCGTGCTGGACGGCGTCGAGTGCGGCGACTTCAGGGCGGGCGAGGAGACGGGCGGCGGCCCGGTGGCAGAGTCCGTCCGCGCGACCGCGTGGAACGTCGAGCGCGGCACGCACCTCGACGAGATAGTGCGGGTGCTCGGCGGCCACGAGGTGTTAGGCCGGAGCGACGTGCTGCTCCTGACCGAGCTGGACTACGGCATGGCGCGTTCGGGCAACCGACACGTCGCGCGCGAGATGGCCGAGAGGCTGGGGATGGCCTACGCGTTCGCGCCGTGCTACGTCAACCTGAGCAAGGGGAGCGGGCTGGAGAGCGGCGCGCGGGGCGAGAACGAGGAGGCGCTGCACGGCAACGCGGTTCTGTCGCGCTGGCCCGTGCGGCGCGCGTGGTCGGTCGCGCTGCCGAACGGCAAGGACAAGATGAAGGGTCGCGAGAAGCGCCTCGGGAGCCAGCGCGCCGTCGTCTGCGAGGTCGAGCACCCGGCGGGGAGCTTCCGCGCCGTGAGCCTCCACCTCGACGCGCATTCGAGCCAGCGCCACCGCGGGCGGCAGATGGAGGTCGTGCTCGACTTCGTCGAGCGCCTTGAGCCGCGCCTGCCCGTCCTGATCGGCGGCGACTGGAACACCTCGACCTACAATTCGCGCCGCGCCGTCTACGCCATCGCGGGCTTCTTCCGGCGCGTGCTGATGGGCGTCGGCCACGTCATCGAGAACCACTACCT
>DASVSK010000648.1:0-1565 GCA_036388135.1 Pyrinomonadaceae bacterium
TATGGAGCCTCGGGCGCAGCTCGAAGAAAACGGCCCCGACGCCCGTCTTCGCCGAAGACATGTTCGTCGTCGTCAGCGGGCGCGCGCCGGAGCGCCCCGTCTTCGTCGTGCGCGCGGGGGCGCGCGGCGACCTCACGCTGCCCGAGGGCGAGTCGACGAGCGCCTCGGTCGTGTGGAGCCGCACCGGGCGCGGCTCCTACATGCCGACGCCGCTGGTCTACCGCGGCGTCCTCTACGTGCTCGCCAACAACGGCCTGCTCGACGCCTACGACCTGCGCACCGGCGAGGAACTCTACCGGCAGCGGCTCCCGCTCGTCGGCAGCGGCTTCAGCGCGTCGCCCGTGGCCGCCGACGGCAAGCTCTACCTCTCGAACGAAGACGGCGAGGTGCTGGTCGTCGCCGCCGGCCGCACCTTCGCGCACGTCGCCACGAACTCGATGGGCGAACTGCTGATGGCGACCCCGGCGCTGTCGGACGGCGTGATGTACGTCCGCTCGTCGTCGAGCCTCTTCGCCGTCGGGCGCAGGCGCTGAACGCGTCTGTAACGGCACGTCGTCGGACGGACGACCCGCCGCCCTGACTGTTTCCACCCGGCGCTCACGAAAACCCTTCCCGCCGAATCCGGCCTCCGCCCGAACTTTCCCTGATCCCTCCGGCCCGCGGTTTACGCGTTACGTGTCGAGGCGCGAACCGCGCGTTTTCGCGGGCCACTTCGCCGCCGGGAAAGAAGACCAAAACAAAAGAGAAGGGTATGTCATTGCAACACCAACGTGAACGCGCGGCGGCGGCCGCCTGGATGATACTCAGGCTGACGGCGGCGGCCGTGCTGCTCTGCTCGCTCTCCTACGCGGCCTTCGCCGCCGAGCCGTCCGGCGACATCAAGGTCGACCGCGTCAGCTTCCCCGTCACCCTCTCGGACGGCAAGACGTACGACGTCGCGGGCCGGCTCTACTACCGCGGCAGCTACCGTAACCGCACCCTGCTGCTCGCGCTGCACGGCGCGAACTACAACCACAAATACTGGGACGTGCCCGAGATTAACGGCCACGACTACTCGTTCGCGCGCTACATGGCCGCGCGGAAGTACGCCGTGCTCGCCATCGACCAGCTCGGCGCGGGCGAGAGCGACAAGCCGAACGGCGACCTCCTGACGCTCGACCAGACCGCATCCGCGATACACCAGATCATCGGGCGGCTGCGCTCGGGCGGGGGCGACATCCGCCACGCCTTCGGGCGCGTCGTGCTGGTCGGCCACTCGCTCGGCAGCATCAACGCCGTCTACGAGCAGGCGACCTACCACGACGCCGACGCCGTCATCACCACGGGGATGGGGCACGTCGAGCGCACGCTTCCGATACCCTTCGCGGTCATCGACGAGATGTTGAAGCACGAATACTTCCCGTTCCCCGACGACCTGCGCGCGCAGCTCTTCTACCACGCGCCCGGCGCAGACCCCCTGGCCGTCGCCTACGACCGCGACCACCTGGCCGACCTCCTGCCGCGCGCGCAGCTCACGACGGGCGTCTTCGCCGCGTTCAACTCGACGGCCAACCGCGTCGGCGCGG
>DASVSK010000649.1:0-2602 GCA_036388135.1 Pyrinomonadaceae bacterium
GGCCGAGGCTCGCGGCGCGCTGCGCCGGCGCGACACGCGCCGCGGCGGCGGCCTTCGCCCTCACGGCCTGCTGGCGTGCGGGGGGCAGCCCGCGGATGAGGCCCAGGAAGATGTTCTCGAAGCTGTCGGGCGGCGACTGGAGCGGGAAGCCTTGCGGGTCCGCGAAGTGCAGCGCCGCCTTCTGCGCGGACAGCTCCGCGATCTTGAAGACGATCTGCGCCGTCTGGCGCAGGCGCTCGTCGCCGAGCGCGGAACTGCTTGACGCGACGGTGATGCTCATCAGAGTCCTCCTTAAAGGGCTTGGGGTCGACCCGCGAAATGGTCGGAGTGCGGCCCGGGTCGTGTGTCGGCTGAGCGAGGCGTCGGCCCCGCGGGCGCGGGGGCCGCGGGCGTCGAGACCGCCCCCGGAAGACGCCGCGCGTGCGAGGCGAGCAGGGCTTATATCACCGAAGCCGCCGCCCCGTAAAGAGCAGGCCGCCGGGCGCGCGTGGCCGCGCGATAAGGTGCCGGGAGTTGGTTTGGCGGAGGCGTGTGGGAATCGAACCCACCCGCGCCTGCTCTCACAGGCGCGCGGACGGTTTTGAAGACCGCGCCGTTCACCAGAACGGATGCGCCTCCTCGGTCTGGCGGGACGGCACAAACCTAAGTGCCGCGCGCCCGCGCTGTCAAGCCCCGGCCGGGCCGCCCGCGCTTGACTCGCGCCGGGGGCGGCGGCCATCATTGCGTGGAAATTCCGGCCGCACTAAAAATTTATCCTTCACGGAGTCGAAAGCCTATGGCAGAAGCGGAAGCCAGGACCGCAGACGAGTCGGCGGCGGTGTCCGGGGGCGGGGCCGAGCGCGAGCTAGTCCGTTACGAGGCGGCGGAGGGCGTCGCCGTCCTCACGCTCGACGACCCGCCGGCGAACACCTACACCTACGAGATGATGCAGCAGCTCGACCGCGCCGTCCTGCGCGCGCGGATGGACGACGCGGTGGGCGTCGTCGTCATCACGGGCGGCGGCGAGAAGTTCTTCTGCGCCGGGGCGAACATACGGATGCTGACGGAGATGACGCCCTCCTTCAAGTACTACTTCTGCCTCCACGCCAACGAGACGCTCTCGCGTCTGGAGCAGACGCCCAAGCTCGTCATCGCGGCGATGAACGGCCACTGCGTCGGCGGCGGCCTCGAAGTCGCGCTCGCCGCCGACCTGCGCGTGGCGCGCAAGGGGGCTGGCAAGATGGGGCTGCCCGAAGTCTCGCTGGGCGTGCTGCCCGGCACGGGCGGGACGCAGCGGCTCGTCCGCGTCGTCGGCAAGTCGCGCGCGATTGAGTTGATGGCCGCGGGCGAGCTTTTCGACTTCGAGCGCGGCGCGGAGCTGGGGCTCGTCGACCACGTCTTCGAGTCCGATACGGCTGACGGCTTCCGCGAAAAGGTCCTGGCCTACGCGCGGCAGTTCACCGCGCCGCACAAGGCCGCGCTCGCCGTCGGCCGCATCAAGCGCAGCGTCCAGTCGGGCGCGGAAATCCCCTTCGAGTACGGCCTCGCACTGGAGCGCGAGCTACAGCAGCAGCTCTTCCAGTCCGAGGACGCGCGCGAGGGTCTGAGCGCCTACGTCGAGAAGCGCAAGCCTGTGTTTAAGGGTAAATAGTGAATGGTGAATGGTGAATGGTAGCCGCCGGTCGTCGGTGTTGAGTGAGACGGGCCGCGCCGGGCAGGTCGCAACGACTATTCACCATTCACTATTTACCATTCACCAGACAGCCATGTACGAACACATCAAGGTAGATTTCGACGGCGGGATCGTGACGATCACGCTGAACCGCCCGGAGAAGCTCAACGCGTTCGCCGGGCACATGCGGCGCAACCTGGCCGAGGCGCTGGAGCACGCTTCGAGCGACCCGGAGGTGCGGGTCGTCGTCATCACGGGCGCGGGGCGGGCCTTCTCGACGGGCGCGGACGTCTCGCGCATGTGCGAGCTGATGGCGGGCGAGGAGGTCGAGGAGTTCAAGCGGCTGCTCGGCGCGGGCCGCCGCGTGCTGACGGCCATCCGGCAGATGTTGAAGCCGGTGGTGGCGGCCGTCAACGGCCCGGCCTACGGCGCGGGCTTCAACCTCGCGCTCGCGTGCGACATCCGGCTCGCGGCCGAGTCGGCGACCTTCAGCCAGTCGTTCGTCAAGGTGGGGCTGCACCCGGACTGGGGCGGCTCGTTCTTCGTGCCGCGCGCGGTGCCCTCGAACATCGCCTGCGAGATGTTCTTCCTCGGCGACGCCGTCGACGCGCGGCGCGCCTACGAGGTGGGGCTCGTCAACCGCGTCGTGCCGGACGCGCGGCTCGCGTCGGAGACGCGCCTGCTGGCCGAGCGGCTGCGCGCCGCGCCGCAGGCGTCGGTCGCCGCGGCCAAGCGCGCCGTCTACATGAGCGAGCAGGAGAGCCTTGAGCGGATGCTCCAGTACGAGACCGAGGCGCAGCTCCAGTGCTTCAACTCGCGCGAGGCGCGCGAGCGCGTGCGCGCCTTCCTCGAACGCCGCCCGCCGCGCGTCGACGCGAGCGCCACGCCGAAGTAGGGCGCGGCCGGCACCTGCGGCAAAGCGCGGAGGGGGCGCGGAGACTTTAAGTCTCC
>DASVSK010000650.1:0-4124 GCA_036388135.1 Pyrinomonadaceae bacterium
CGGCCCGCAGCAGCGGCGCGGACACGATGAGCCCCGCCAGCCCCGCCGCGCAGGCCAGCGCCAGCCCCCACGCCCCGCGCGCGCGACGCGCCCGCCGCGCAGACTCTGCGTCGTGCGCGTACTGCGGCGTGTACTCCGTGACGGGCTCGGGCATAGGAATTTTTGATTGTGGATTTTGGATTCGCGATTTAAGAGCCGCCGGCTTTCCGTTCGGCCGGAGGCCGACGGCTTCAAATCATAAATCGCGAATCTAAAATCTGATGACCGTGTCGGGGCCGCCCTCGACGTGGACGGTGTCGACGAAGCGTATGTGGCGCGACTCGGTCGTCATGACGAGCGAGTGCGTGCGGCGGCCCGCGCCGAAGAAGCGGACGCCGCGCAGCAGCGCGCCGTCGGTGACGCCCGTGGCGACGAAGATGATCTTGCGGCCGGGCGCGAGGTCGTTCGTGTTGTAGACTTTGTTCGGGTCGTTGATGCCCATCTCGCGCAGGCGTTCGAGCACGACCTCGGCCGGCGGCACCTTCGACTTGTCGACGTCGAGCCGCTCGGGGTCGAAGACGAGGCGCGCCTGGATTTCGCCGTTGAGGCACTTCATCGCCGCGGCGGTCAGGACGCCCTCGGGCGCGCCGCCGATGCCCAGCAGCGCGTGGATGTTGGTGCCGGCGACCGCCGCCGAGATGCCCGCCGAGAGGTCGCCGTCGCCGATCAGGCGGATGCGCGCGCCCGCCGCGCGCACGTCGCCGATGAGCTTCTTGTGGCGCGTGCGGTCGAGCACGATGACGGTCAGGTCTTCGACGTCGCGCGAGAGCCTGCGCGCGATGGCCTTGAGGTTGTCTTTGACCGGCGCGTCGATGTCGATGACGCCGCGCGAGGACGGCCCGACGACGATCTTGTCCATGTAGATGTCGGGCGCGTTGAGGAGCCCGCCGCGCTCGGAGGCGGCCAGCACCGCGATGGCGTTGTTGGCACCGAGGGCGCAGAGGTTCGTCCCCTCCAGGGGGTCGACGGCGATGTCGACCTCGGGGAAGTCTTCGGGGTCGACGCCCTCGTGGTAGCCCTCGCCGACCTCCTCGCCGATGAAGAGCATCGGGGCCTCGTCGCGCTCGCCCTCGCCGATGACGATGCGGCCGCGCATCGGGACGGCGTCCATCTTCTCGCGCATCGCCTCGACGGCGACGTGGTCGGAATACTTCCGGTCGCCCTGCCCCATCGTCCGGGCGGCGGCGATGGCCGCGGTCTCGCACACGCTCAGGAAGTCGAGCGAGACGTTTACGCTGTTAAGCTCCTGGGGCATTAAATCGGGACTCCCGAATCTAAAAGATTGTAACCGCCGTGAAATGACCGCTTGGGCGTTGGAAAGGCAGGGGAATACTACCAGAGAGCGCGGGGAATTGATAGAGGGAAGAAGTAGACAGTAGACAGTAGTCAGTAGTCGGTAGAAAAGCCGTCGTTAATGAATCGTCCGAGTGTCGGCGTCAACGTCCGTCAGGCGGAGCCCTACTGACTACTGTCTACTGTCTACTGTCTACTTCTTAATCTCCGGCCGCAGGTTCAGATTCCGTATCAGGCGGTGGAGGTAGTTGGGGTGGACGCCGAGCAGGCGCGCGGCCTCGGTGAAGCTGCCGGAGGACTGTTCGAGGGCGCGGAGGATGAGCTGGCGCTTGGCCTCGCGCAGCGCCTCGTGATACTTCGTGACGGGCTGCGGGACAGAGCCCCGCGCGCCGACGGGGTCGGGCTCGGCTTCGAGCACCGTCTCGGGCAGGTCTTCGGGCAGCAGGCTCTCGGTCGAGCCGAGGACGACGGCGCGCTCGACGGCGTTCTCAAGCTCGCGCACGTTCCCCGGCCAGTCGTAGCCCGTCAGGCACTCGCGCGCCTCGCGGGAGATGCCCGTCACCTTGCGCTTGAACTTCGCGGCGTACTTCGCGGCGAAGTAGCTGGCGAGCAGGGGGATGTCCTCTCGCCGCTGGCGCAGGGGCGGCAGCTCGAAGGGGACGACGTTCAGGCGGTAGTACAAGTCCTGCCGGAAGCCGCCTGACCTCACCGCCTCCTCCAAATCCCTGTTCGTGGCCGCGATGACGCGCACGTCCACGCTTATGGTGCGCGTGCCGCCGACGCGCTCGAACTCACGCTCCTGGAGCACGCGCAGGAGCTTGGCCTGGAGCACGGGCGACATCTCGCCGACTTCGTCGAGGAAGAGCGTGCCGCCGTCGGCGACTTCGAGCTTCCCCTTTTTCTGCGCGAGCGCGCCGGTGAAGGCCCCGCGCTCGTGGCCGAACAGCTCCGACTCCAACAGCGTCTCGGTGAGCGCTGCGCAGTTGATGGCGACGAAGGGGCGCTCGCGGCGCGGGCCGTTCAGGTGGAGGGCGCGCGCCGCCAGCTCCTTGCCCGTCCCCGACTCGCCGCGGATGAGCACCGTCGTGTCGGCCTGCGCGACGCGCGCGATGAACTGGTAGACCTTCTTCATCGCGCGGCTCTCGCCGACCATGCCGTGCTCGACCGAGACTTCGGCGCGCAGGAGGTCGTTCTCGCTCTCCAACTGCTCGACGCGGCGCGCGTTGTCGAGCGCCACGGCGGCGATGCCGCAGATGACCGTGACGAGCTGGAGGTGCCCCTCGTCGAAGTGCGTCGCGGGGTCGGCGGCCGTCAGGTAGAGTGCGCCGAGCGCGCGGCCGTAGAGGACGAGCGGGGCGCACAGGAGCGAGCTGAGGCGCGCCGCCCTCAGACTCTCCGAAGAGTCGAAGCCGCCCTCGATGAGGTCGGCGGCGAGCACGGCGCTCCCCTCCTCGATGACCCGTCGGACGACGGTGCGGCTCACCTCGACGGCGCGCGAGACGTCGCCCGCGCGGTCGAGCCCCAGTTCGGAGACGAGGCGGCCGTCTTCGCCGACGAGCAGGATGGCCCCGCGCTCGGCGGGCACGGCCTCGAAGACGAGGCGGAGCAGCTCGCGCTGCAAGCCCTCCGTCTCGCGTATCGAGTTGACCGAGGTGCTGACGCGTATCAGGAGCGCGAGGTCGCGCTCGATGCCGGCGGGCGCGGGCGGCTCCGCACGTCCCGTCCCCGGCCGGAGGTAGAGCGCCTCCGCGGCCTTCAGCCGCACGGTCGAGTGCGCCGTCATGTCGCGGTCGCTCAACTTGACGGGGTTCGAGAGCAGCGCCGCGGGCTCACCCTCGCTGGTGAGGAAGACGAGGCGCGACTCGCCGACGGCTATCTGGTCTCCGTCGGCGAGCCGGTGCTCGCGCACGGGGAGCCCGTTGACGAAGGTGCCGTTGAGGCTTTCGAGGTCGGTCAGCAAAAAGTCGTCGCCCGCGCGCGTGACGCGACAGTGGCGGCGCGAGAGCTGCGAGTCGGCGAGCCGCACGCGGTTCGTGGAGTCGCGGCCGACCGACAGCTCCGCCTCGCCCAGCTCGAAGACCGAGTCCTTCAGAGGCCCCGCGGTAACGATGATTCTTGGGTTCATCACTCCGTCGTCAAGCGCCGCCGGCACACGCCCCGGCGCACAGCGCGACAAATAACACTTCGCAGGTCAAAAGTCACTACCCGCTTCTCGCGCCCGGCGCGGACTAACCTTGAGGATAGGCGGCTATCTCTTCGGATAGCCCTACGCACGCCGCGCGCCGCCCCGCCGCCCCGCCCGAATTTAACGCCCGCACACGGCTAACCCCGCGGCGGCCAAGCCTTTCGGCGCTCGGCCCCGCGCGCGCCCGCCCGGCCGGGCACCGCGGCACGCCGGTTGTATTGGTTAAGGCTGCAAAGGTTGTTTTGAAAAGGCTGCGCCGAAGCGGGCACGGCCTCCGGTAAAGAGATCATAAACGCGCGCGGAACGCCTCCTAGATTGAGGCCGCGACCACCGACGCGCGCTGAAGACTGCGGGGCGCCTCACCCGCCCACGCAGTCTCGCTTTTGAAGCTCAGTCACCCGCCCAACCCGTGAGCTTCACCACGGGGCGGCGACGCCAACCCTTCCGGCGTCGCCGCCCCGACCTCCTCACCAGAACAAAGAAACTACCGCCGCCACCTCGCCCACCTTCACGTCCTCAACGGCCTCGAAGCCTTCGCGAAGTAGTATGAACAGCGGGCGGTAGGCAGGTGGTAGCAGACAGTTAAGACAAAAGGCGGCCCGAATGA
>DASVSK010000651.1:0-4273 GCA_036388135.1 Pyrinomonadaceae bacterium
GCGATGGCGAAGAAGCTCAAGGTCTACGGCGACGACGAGGGCTTGCGCCGCCACGCGGCGCAGCGCCCCGAGCCGTTGGCACTCAGCCCACGCGCCGCGGCGCAGAAGGCTTAAAACGAAGTTTTAAGGTAAGGAAGAGGAAGCTGTGGCAGACATTCAGTATTACGGGACGGGGCGGCGCAAGACTGCGACCGCGCGCGTCTACCTCCGGCCGGGCACCGGCGAAATCCGCGTCAACCGTAAGACCTTCGAAGAGTACTTCCCCAACCAGGCGCTGCGGATGGTCATCCGCCAGCCGCTGACGCTCACCGACACCGCGAACAAGTTCGACATCGTCGTCAACGTCGCGGGCGGCGGCCCGGCGGGGCAGGCGGGCGCGTTGCGCCACGGCATCACGCGCGCGCTGATGGTCTTCAACACCGACCTCCGCCCCGCGCTCAAAGACGCCGGCCTCGTCACCCGCGACCCGCGCCAAAAGGAGCGGAAGAAGTACGGCCAGAAGGGCGCGCGCAAGCGCTTCCAGTTCTCGAAACGCTAAAGCGTTTGTGAATCGTGAATGGAAAAATCCATTCACGATTCACCGTTGACCATTTACTGTCGTTAATCCATTGCCGCGCCCCGGTTGGTTGCCCCCTCGGGGGCGCTTGGGGCGCGGCGAGTACACTAAACCAATCAAGATTTAAGGAGGAGCAGTTTGGCAGTCACCGTCACGATGAAGGAATTACTGGAGGCCGGCGTCCACTTCGGCCACCAGGTCAGGCGCTGGAACCCGAAGATGAAGGAGTTCATCTTCGGCGAGCGCAACGGCATCAACATCATCGACCTCCAGAAGACGCAGAAGATGTTCCGCGACGCCATCACGTTCGTCACCGCGATGATGGGCGAGGAGCGCGGCCGCAACATCCTCTTCGTCGGCACCAAGCGGCAGGCGCAGGACGCCATCCGCGAGGAGGCCGAGCGGGCCGGCCAGTACTACATCAACCAGCGCTGGCTCGGCGGGCTGCTGACGAACTTCCAGACCGTGCAGAAGTCGATCAAGCGGCTGCGCGACCTCGAAGCGATGCAGACCGACGGCCGCTACGAGAAGATGACGAAGAAGGAGCGCATCAAGCTCGACCGCGAGCGCGAGATTCTCGACAAGAACCTCTCGGGCATCAAGAACATGACGCGCGTCCCCGACGCGCTCTTCATCATCGACGTGCGCAAGGAGGACATCGCGGTCAAGGAGGCGAACCGCCTCGGCATCCCCATCATCGCGGTCGTCGACACCAACTGCTCGCCCGAGGGCATCGACTACGTCATCCCCGGCAACGACGACGCGCTGAGGGCCGTCAGGCTCTTCGCCTCGCGCATCGCCGACGCCGTGGTCGAGGGGCAGCAGGTGAGCGGCAAGAGCGCCGAGGACGACGAGCAGGCCGAGGCGGCCGCCGCCGGCGCGGCCCCCGCGCCCACCTCGCGCGTCGTGACCTCCTCCGTGGACAGCACGCGCGAGATCGAGCCCGGCGCGCAGTCGGCGCAGGTCGCGGGCGGCGACGTCTCGAACGTCTCCGCGGACGTGCAGGTCTCCGTCCCCGGCAACATCGGGTTCGCGCGCCAGGGGCAGCAGCCCGACAGCGTCGGCGACCACGGCCAGGTCGGCACGGGCGCGCCCGTGCGCGGCGCCACGGGGAGCCCCGACGCCGAAGGCACGCAGCCGCCGCAGTCGCCCGAGGCCGAGAAGGGTGCCGAGACGGTCGGCGCGGCCAAGTAGCGCGGGCGGCCGAAAAGCTTTCAACTTTCAAACGACGGCGAGCGCAGCCCTCCGATGCGGATGAACCCGCCGGGCTGCGCTTCTTTTTGAGTAGACAGTAGACAGTAGTCAGTAGACAGTAGCGCTCCGCGCCGCGGTCGTTGACGCTGAAACCCGCACGATTCGACTGACGAAGGGTCTTCTACTGACTGCTGTCTACTGTCTACCGACTACTTTTTCAGGAGAGTTATCATGGCGGAAATCACAGGCGCGGCGGTCAAGGCGCTCAGGGAGAAGACGGGCGCGGGGATGATGGAGTGCAAGAGGGCGCTCACCGAGGCGGGCGGGAGCGAGGAGCAGGCCGTCGAAATCCTGCGCAAGCGCGGCATGGCGACCGCCGGCAAGAAGGCCGGGCGCGTCGCGGCCGAGGGCGCGGTCGGCTCCTACATCCACATGGGCGGCAAGGTCGGCGTGCTCGTCGAGGTCAACTGCGAGACCGACTTCGTCGCGCGCACCGAGGAGTTCCAGGCGCTCGTCAAGGACATCGCGATGCACATCGCGGCGGCCGAGCCGCGCTACGTCGCGCGCGAGGAGGTGCCCGCCGACATCCTCGACAAGGAGCGCGAGATCACGCGCGCGCAGATCGCCAACGACCCGAAGAACGCCAACAAGCCCGAGCAGGTCGTCGAGAAGATCGTCGAGGGGCGGCTCAACAAGTTCTACGAGGAGGCGGTGCTCTTAGACCAGCCCTTCGTCAAGGACTCGGCCAAGACCGTTAACGAGCTTCTGACCGAGAAGATCGCCAAGACGGGCGAGCGCATCACCGTCCGCCGCTTCTCGCGCTACAAGATGGGCGAGGGGCTCGCCAAGCGCGACGAGGACTTCGGCGGCGAGGTCGCCGCGCTCGCCGGCGGCAGTCAGTAACTTAATCGAGGGGTTGACCCGCCGGTTCATTTCTCAAATGAATCAATGAACCGGCGGGTTAATTCCCCCGATTAGCAGGGAAGCATGTCATCAGCTAACACACAGGCGGCGGGCGGGTCGGCCTACAAGCGGATACTGCTCAAGGCGTCGGGCGAGGCGCTGATGGGCGCGCAGAACTACGGCGTCGACGTCAAGGTCGCGCGCTCCATCGCCGAGGAGATCAGGGACGTGCGCGCCCTCGGCGTCGAGGTGGCGGTCGTCGTCGGCGGCGGCAACATCTTCCGCGGCGTCTCGGAGAGCGCGGGCGACATGGACAGGTCGAGCGCCGACTACATCGGCATGCTCGCCACCGTGATGAACGCCGTCGTATTGCAGGACGCGCTGGAGAAGGTCGGCGTCCACACGCGCGTGCTTTCGGCCATCAACATCCCGCAGGTAGGCGAGCCGTTCATCCGCCGCCGCGCCATCCGGCATTTGGAGAAGGGGCGCGTCGTCATCTTCGCGGCGGGGACGGGGAACCCGTACTTCACCACCGACTCGGCCGCGGCGCTGCGCGCGCTCGAAATCAAGGCCGACGTGATCTTGAAGGCGACGAAGGTCGAGGGCATCTACACGGCCGATCCGGTCAAAGACCCGGCCGCGACGCGCTACGACTGCATCACCTACCAGGAGGTGTTGGAGAAGCAGTTGAAGGTGATGGACGCCTCCGCCATCTCGCTCTGCATGGACAACGACCTCCCCATCGTCGTCTTCAACATGCGCACCGCCGGCAACATCGTCCGCGTCGTCTCGGGCGAGACCGTCGGCACGAGGGTCTGCAACGAAAAACCGGTAAACGGTAAATAGTGAGTGGTAAACGGGAGGCCCGCGCCTTCCCGCCGTTCACCGTCCACCGTTTACCATTCACTTCGGAGAAGCCATGAGCGAAAAAGATGTCATCAAGGAGACGCGCCCGCGGATGGAGGGGGCGGTCGAGGACTTGAGGAAGAGGCTGGCGACTATCCGGACGGGGCGCGCGGCCGTGAGCCTGCTCGACAGCGTGACGGTCGACTACTACGGCACGCCGACGCCGCTCAACCAGATGGCCTCGGTGCACGCGCCGGAGCCGAACATGCTGACGGTGCAGCCCTGGGATCAGACCCAGCTCGGCGTCATCGAGAAGGCCATCCGCACGGCCGACCTCGGGCTCAACCCGTCGAACGACGGCAAGATCGTCCGCGTCCCCGTCCCTCCGCTGACGGAGGAGCGCCGCCGCCAGCTCGCCAAGCAGGTGCACGAGGCGGCCGAGGATCACCGCACCGCCATCCGCAACGTGCGGCGCGACTCGAACGACCGCCTCAAGCGGATGCTCAAGGAGAAGCAGATTTCCGAGGACGCCGAGCGCGACGCCCTCGCCGAAGTCCAGAAGCTCACCGACTCCTTCATCGGCAAGGTGGACGAGTTAGCCAAGACCAAGGAGCAGGAGTTGATGAGCGTCTAGGCGCGAGGCGCGCGGGGGCCCGGCGCTTCGTGAAGGCGAAAGTTAAAGGGCGAAAGTGAAGGGGGTTGAGAGTCAGGCGCGACTCTCAACCCCCTTTTAACTTTCGCCTTTTACTTCTTTTAGAAGCTGAACCTCACGGA
>DASVSK010000652.1:0-3740 GCA_036388135.1 Pyrinomonadaceae bacterium
GGCGAGGACGACCCCGACGCCCCCTCGCGCCTGGCCGGCACCGTCACGCTCGACATCGACCCCGAGACCGGCCTCATCGCCGCGCCGACCTGCCCCGTCATACGCGCCAGGACTTTCACCATCGGCACCGAGCCGCGCCGCCGCTGCGGCCCGCAGTACCACCAGAACCAGACCATCATCCCGGCCGAGCGCCCGCGCCGCACCGCGCCGAGGCCCTAGCGGCCCCGACCCGCGCGCCGCCGTGTTGAGGCGTCGAAAATTATTCGCCGAAACTGTCGTGCGGGAGGTCGCGTTGCAGCAGCGCGGCGCGCAAGGTCTCGACGCAGAGGGCGGCGGCGTGCTGTTTGCGCGCGGGGAGCCCGCCGACGGCTTCGACGATTCTCGCGCGGGTGATGCGCGCGGCCTCTTCGACGCTGATACCTTCGAGCATTTCGGCGAGGGCGGAGCCGCAGGCGAGCGTCGGCGGGCAGCCGTAGGCGAGGAAGCGCGCGGCCTCGACGCGGCCTTCGCGCAGGCGGAGCGCGAGCCGCAGGCGGTCGCCGCAGACCGGGTTCGACTGCTCGGCCTCGGCGTCCGCGTCGGCGAGCGTCCCGGCGTTGCGCGGGTTCGCCAGGTGGTCTTTGAGGGTCTCGGAGTAGGACACGGGGTTGAAGCTTCGGGCCCCGTTTCGAGGGTTCGAGTTGAAGACCTTAACGGCTTGAACCCCCGAAACCGGGGCTTTGAACTTTGAGCTTGAAACTCTGAACTCAGGTCGGGATGCAGGCGCGCTCGCCCCGCTCCTTGTGGTAGAGCGGCGAGAGGCGGCGCAGGTTCTCGACGGCGCGGGGCAGGACTTCGAGCACGTAGTCGACCTCCGCCTCGGTCGTGTCCTTGCCGAGGCTGAAGCGGATGGAGCCGCGCGCCAGCTCGTCGTCGCGGCCGAGCGCGCGGATGACGGGCGAGGGTTCGAGCGAGCCCGAAGAGCAGGCCGAGCCCGTCGAGACGGCGACGCCCTGCATGTCGAGGTTGATGAGCAGCCCCTCGCCTTCGACGAAGCGGAAAGAGAAGTTCGAGACGCCGGGGAGCCGCCGCGCGCGGTCGCCGTTGTAGACGACGTCTGGGACGCGCGCCTCGACGCCCGCCTCGAAGCGTTCGCGCAAGGCGCGGACGTGCTCGGTGCGCGCGTCGAGTTCGAGCCGCGTGAGGCGCGCGGCCTCGCCGAAGGCGACGACGAGCGGGACGGCCTCCGTGCCGCCTCGCCGCTCGCGCTCCTGGTGGCCGCCGACGTTCTGCGGCGCGAGACGCACGCCGCGCCGCACGTAGAGCGCGCCCACGCCCTTCGGCGCGTAGAGCTTGTGCGCCGACACCGAGAGGAGGTCGCAGGCCAACGCGTCCACGTCGACGCGCATGCCCGATGCGGCCTGGACGGCGTCGGTGTGGAGCCAGACCTTCTGCCCCGCGGCGCGGCGCTCGCGGACGAGCGCGCCTATCTCGGCGACGGGCTGGACGGTGCCGACCTCGTTGTTGGCGAGCATGACGGTGACGAGCACCGTGTCGGGTCTGAGCGCGGCGCGCACGTCCTCGACGCGGACGACGCCGTCCCCGTAGACGGGCAGCCGCGTCACCTCCCAGTCGCGCCGCCCGAGCGCGTCGCAGATGCCGCGCACCGAAGAGTGCTCGATTGAGGTGGTGATGACGTGGCGGCCGTGCTCGGCGTTCTGCTCGCAGACGCCGCGGATGGCGAGGTTGTTAGCCTCCGTCCCGCCGGAGAGGAAGACCACCTCGTTCGGGCGCGCGCCGATGAGGCTCGCCACCTCGCGCCGCGCGCGGTCGACGGCCGCGCGCGCCTCCTGCCCGTAGAAGTGTACGCTCGAAGGGTTGCCGAACTTCTCCGTCAGGTAAGGCAGCATCGCCTCGACGACCCGCCGGTCGACCGGCGTCGTCGCGCTGTGGTCAAAGTAAACTCGGAGCATAAAAAGCAGTAGCCGGTCGTCGGTAGACAGTAGTCGGTAGAAAGACCTTTCCCGGCCGCACGGTCGGTGTGAAATCAGCCGCGTCCGTCTGAGCGGAGCCCGCCGATTGCCGACTACTGTCTACCTTCCACTAAAAAAACAACAAACCTGCCGGGGCTCGGGTGGCATCATAGGCTGCGGAAAGCTCTCCCGCGCCGCCGCCGGGACGCCCGACGTTCGGAGTCTATGTCGCTGAAGATAGAGCGTCAAGGCGGTTGGACGTCGCGGCACGCTGTTGTAAGCTCACCCCGGCCACTTCGCCGTTTCGGACTCAGGAGACGAATTTAATGAAGACCAGCAGACGCATCACAGCCGCCGCGCTCGCGCTCGCGTTGTCGCTCGCGGCCTTCGCCGCGACCCGCGCCGCCGCGCAGTCGCAGCAGTACGGCGCGCTCGAACGCGGCTACCGCACGGGCTACTCCGACGGCTACCAGGTGGGCTGGACTGACCAGTTGAAGGGCGCGCGCGCCGACTACCGGGGCAAGGCTGATTACGCGAGCGCCGACCGCGCCTACATCGCGGCCTACGGCCCGCTCGAAGACTACCGCGACGGCTACCAGCAAGGGTTCGAGGCCGGCTACGGGGCCGGCCACGCCCGGCAGGGCTTCAGCTCCGACCTGCCCGCGGGCGGCGTCACGCGCCGCGGCGCGGCCCCGCGCGAAACGGCCGGCGGCGGCGGCGGCTCGCGCGGCGGGAGGGCGGACGACGACGACGCGGGGGAGAGCAGCTCGCAGGGCAGGGGCGTCGCCGGCGGCCGCAACGTCGGCGGCACGGGCCCCGTCCCCTCGGACGTCGTGATGACGGTCGAGCTGTTGAACCGGCTCTCGACCGACGTGAGCCAGCGCGGCGACCGCTTCGAGGCGCGCGTGGTCGAGCCGCAGGAGTTCCAGGGCGCGGTCGTCGCCGGCCGCCTGACCGAGGTGCAGCGCGGGGGCAAGGCGAAGGGGCGCGCGCACCTCCAGCTCGACTTCGAACAGATACGGATGCCCGGCGCGGCCGACTGGCAGGAGTTCGGCGCGCAGGTCACCGAGATAGTGCAGACCGCGGAGTCGGGCGCGGACGAGGTCGACCCCGAGGGCGGCGTGCGCGGCAAGGGCACGACGAAGGAGGACGTGGCCAAGGTCGGCGCGGCGGCCGGCGTCGGCGCTATCATCGGTGCCATCGCGGGCGGCGGCAAGGGCGCGGCCATCGGCGCCATCCTCGGCGGCGGCGCGGGCACGGCCGGCGTCATGACCCAGCGCCCCCAGGACATACGCCTCGAACCCGGCCAGCAACTCCGCATCCGCACCACCGGACGGAATCGTTGAGTAGTAGACAGTAGTCAGTAGTCAGTAGTCAGTAGGCTCCCCTTGATGGGCGTCGCCGCTTTCAGGCTGACCGCGCGACTGATGAAGAGTTTTCTACTGACTACTGTCTACTGACTACTGTCTACTTCCTCTCATGATCGTCACCCTGCTCACCGACTTCGGGACGGCGGACTATTTTGTCGGCGCGATGAAGGGCGCGTTGCTGGCCGCGAACCCGTCGGCGCGCGTGGTCGACATCACGCACGAGGTGCCGCCCTACGACGTCGAGGCCGGGGCCTTCACGCTCCGCGCGGCGTTCGAGACTTTCCCGGCGGGCACGGTTCACGTCGCGGTCGTCGACCCCGGCGTCGGCTCCGCCCGGCGCGGGGTAGTGGTGGCGGGGCGAGGCCACACCTTCGTCGGGCCGGACAACGGCGTCTTCGGCCACGTCTACGAGCGCGTG
>DASVSK010000653.1:0-1925 GCA_036388135.1 Pyrinomonadaceae bacterium
CAAAGACGTCAGGGGCGAAGGGCTGATAGGGATGGCGCGCGGCTTCATGTACGCAGGAGCGCCCCGCGTCGTCGTCAGCCTGTGGAAGGTAGACGACAGGGCGGCGGCCGAGTTGATGGAGCGTTTTTATCGCGGGATGACGCTCGGCAAGCTCGCCCCGTCGGAGGCCCTCCGCGCGGCGCAGGCGTCGATGGCGCGGGAGGAGCGCTGGGCGTCCCCTTACAACTGGGCCGGCTTCATCCTCAGCGGCGAGTGGCGTTGAGCGGCGACGACGCGCCGCCCGCCGCGCGGCCTCGCGCGCCCCTCCGCCCGATAATTTTCTTCACGCCACACTAAGCCATTTCCCAGCCTTCGCGTCTTCTTATACAGGGGCGGGAAACAATCACCCACGCGGTCTGTGATTGTTCCCGCAACTGTAGAATTCGATGACGCGTGCTTAGGCACGGGAGATGACAAAATGCCTGAAAAGAAACTCATAGCGCACGGGGCGGTCCAGCTTCTGATCGCTTTCGCCGTCCTCGCCGCCGCGGTCTCGTTCACGGCCTGCCCGCCGATAAGCGAAGCGGAGGCGAAGGTGCTGAGTATGAACGCCGAGAGCGACATGGGGCTGGTGGACGGTGAACCGGACTACGGCTTCACCGTCACCCTGGTCATAAAAAATGTCGGCAAGACCGACCCCATCAGGATCAGACCGCGCCTCAGTTGCTCCGAGGGCGAGTGGGAGCGGACGCAGACCCTCACGTTCAGTGCCGGGGAAACTAAGACCTTGAAGTATTTCTTTTCGGAGCCGACGGTGAACGCCACGAACTGCCATTACGGCGGCTGGGTGTGGCCGAAGGCGTCCGAGTAAGCAGGAGGAAGTCATGCGAAAGACGCCGGTGCTCATCCCCATCGCCCTCCTTTGCCTCGTCGCGACGTTTGCCGGTTGCGACACACACAAAGATGAGAGGGCGTCGCTTCTCAAAAAGATAACCGACATCGAGACCGAGTCGACGCGCCTGAACGCGCAGATGGCGGCGGTGTCGAAAGACGTCGAAGCGCTCCCCGCCGAAATCAGACAGTACGCCGACCGCCTACAGCAGCACGAGCAGCGGCGCACGAAGCTGCAAGACGACCTGGCCGAGTTTTTACTGAATCACAAGATGGCCGCGGTGGCGTTGATGGCTACCGCCGGGGGCGCGGCGACGATCATCAACAATAACATTGACGAAGACTCGAAGGCCGCGCTTCGCCTGGTCGGGGTGATCGGCGCGCTGTACTGCGTCGTCAACAGCGACGAGTGCGCCGACGTGGCGGCGCGGGTCTTGTACTTCGGCTCTCAGATAGAGGCCGAGGAGAAGGGCATCGCCGAGGTCACGTCGAAGCTTTCGTCGAAGCGGTCGCTGCTGCAAACGCGGCAGAAGGAGCGGGCTTCGCTGGGCGGGGCGATTGAGAGCCGCACGAACGAGCGCGACGCCCTGCGTCGGAAGCACGACTCTCTGCTGTGCCGCTACTGCCTCTAGCCCTGCGCGCGGCGCGCGTCGGTTCGCCCCCTGCTCGTTCACCTGAGTCGCTTGAGGTAGACGATCTCCGGGTCGCCTTCATCGAGGTTGTGAATCACGCCGCTCAGCTCGTACCCCGATTTGGCGAGCAACGATTGCATCGGTAAATTCGACAGGTTGGTGGAGGTGAACAGCTTGGGGGTTCGGCACAGAGACTCCATGTGCGCCAGGAGCGCCGCGCCAGCGCCGCGCCGCCGGTGTTCGGAATGGACGTACAGCATCTCGATACAGCCGTTGTGATAGAAGGTGTAATTCAACACGCCGTAGCCGACGACCGTCTCGCCCGCGACGGCGACGTGGCAGTTACCGGCGACGACCTCACGCCGTATAAATTCCCGCCGCCCGCTCTCCCGGCGCGCGATGAGGTCGAGCGAGCACAGAGTC
>DASVSK010000654.1:0-4277 GCA_036388135.1 Pyrinomonadaceae bacterium
GTCGCCATCGTCGCCTTCAACACGAAAAGGGAGGGGAGCGACTCGCTCGCCACCGTCGAGATGAAGTCGCCGCTCACGGACGACCGCGACCTCCTGCGCGAGGCCATCGAGGGCGTCGGCGCGTCCAACGGCACGCCCTTCTACGACAGCCTTGAGAAGGTCGCCCGCGACGTCTTCCGCGAGCGCCCCAACGAGCAGACGCGGGGCCGCCGCGCCCTCGTCGCGCTCACCGACGGCGTCGACTCGACGAGCGAGTCCGACTTCGACGAGGCGCGCGAGCTGCTCAAGCGCGCGGGCGTCGTCTCCTACTTCGTGCAGGTCAACACGGAGGACTACGTCGAGGAGCGTTTGATGCAGGACTGCGAGGACGACGGCGCGCTCCGGCTCTCCCGCGTGCAGCTCCAGCGCTACCGGCGCGTGATCGCGCCCGGCGCGGCGGCCGAGGACTTTTCGAACTTCTGCCGGATGGGGCAGTTCGAGCGCATGCACGCCAGCCGCACGCTCTACCGCATGGCGCGCGACGAGATGGGGCGTCTGGCGCGCGAGTCCGGCGGCAAGACCTTCCCCGCGGCCGACCTGCGCGACGCGCGACGCGCCTTCCGCCAGGTCGCCGAAGACATCGGCACGCAGTACAGCATCGGCTACTACTCGACCAACACCGCCCGCGACGGCTCGTTCCGCAGGATCAACGTCCAGGTGCGCACCGTCAAGGACGCGCAGGTGCGCGCCCGCGAAGGCTACCAGGCCCCGCGGAGCTGACGCGGGCGTCCGCTTTTAAAAATCACTCGGAAGAGGACTGACAAAGGATGACGAATGAAGGACGCGCGTTCGAGCGCATCACGCTGATCGTGCTCGACAGCCTCGGGATGGGCGAGATGCCGGACGCCGCCGACTGGGGCGACGCGGGGGCGGACACGCTCGGGCACATCTGCGAGTCGCGCGAGGTCCGCCTGCCGAACCTGCGCGGCTGGGGGCTGGGGAACGTGAGGCCGCTCAGCGGCGTCGCGCCGGCCGCGGAGCCGCGCGCCTCTTTCGGCCGCTGCGCGCTGCGCTCGAACGGCAAGGACACGACGACGGGGCACTGGGAGATGGCCGGCATCATCCTTGAGAAAGCCTTCCCCACTTACCCCGGAGGCTTCCCCGAAGATGTCATCGAACGCTTCGTCGCCGCGGCGGGCGTGCCCGGCGTGCTCGGCAACTACCCCGCGTCCGGCACCGAGATCATCAAGGAGCTGGGCGAGGAGCACGTCCGCACCGCCAAGCCCATCGTCTACACCTCGGCCGACTCCGTCTTCCAGATCGCGGCGCACGAGGGCGTCATCCCCGTCCCGCGCCTCTACGAGATATGCGAGGCGGCGCGCAACCTCCTGCGGGGCGAGCACGAGGTCGGGCGCGTCATCGCGCGCCCCTTCGAGGGCGAGCCCGGCGCGTTCAGGCGCACCGAGAACCGCCACGACTACGCGGTCGCGCCGCCGCGGGACATGCTCCTGCCCGTGCTCTCGGGCGCGGGGCTCGACGTCGTGGCCGTGGGCAAAATCTCCTCCATCTACGACGCCGCGGGCGTCACGCGCGAGCTCCCGGGGAAGAACAACGGCCAGTCGATTGACGAGACCATCCGCGCGCTCGGCGAGGATACGCGCGGCCTCATCTTCTCCAACCTCGTCGACTTCGACATGCTCTACGGCCACCGCCGCGACGTCGAGGGCTACGCGCGTGCGCTCGAACACTTCGACTCGCGGCTGCCCGAGATAGAGGCCGCGATGCGCGACACGGACCTGCTCGTCCTCACCGCCGACCACGGCAACGACCCGACCTACCGCGGCACAGACCACACGCGCGAATACGCCCCGCTGCTCGTCTACGGCCCGCGCGCGCGCGCGGGCGTGAACCTCGGCGACCGCGCCTCGCTCGCCGACATCGGCCAGACCGTCGCCGACAACTTCGGCCTCCGCCTCAAGGCGGGCGAGAGCTTCCTGCCGCGAATCGCCGGCTAGGGCGGCGCGCGCGGTCAATAAAAGTAAAAGGGCGGGGAGTTCACTCCCCGCCCTTTTACTTTTACTGCGTGGGTTCTTAACCGTTGAGGCGGAAGTCGAGCCAGCGCCCGCCGGCCAGGGAGAGTCGCGCCGCTGCGTCGCGCGGCGTGTGCGCGGGGCGGAGCGAGGCCGACTTGCCCGCGCCCTGTTGCAGGCTGCGGTAGACGAGCCCGATCCAGTCCTGCGTGTTGATGAAGCCCGCGCCCCAGCTCTTCCACTTGTCGGGCAGCCCCTCGGCCTTGGCCTGTTCGAGCGTGCGCCCCGCGCGCAGGCGCGTGCGGACGACCTCGGTCGTCTCGACGAGCATCGAGTGGTAGGCGCGCAGGTCTTCGACGGTCGAGAGCGGCCCGTGGCCGGGGATGATCTTCACGCCGGCCGGGGCCCTGGCGATGATCTCGGCGACGTTGCGCGCGAGCCCCTCGACGCTGCCGCCGTTGTCGAGGTCGATGAAGGGGAAGGCCCCGGCGAAGAAGTCGTCGCCCATGTGGATGACGTTCGAGCCGGTGAAGTAGACGACGCTGTCGCCGTCGGTGTGCCCGGCGGGGAAGTGTATGACGCGCACCTCCTCGCCGTTGAAGTGGACGGAGAGGGTCGTGTCGTAGGTGACGACGGGCAGCCCCTCCTTCGGCAGCGCCTTGTGGGGCTGGCCGAGCACGGTCGTGTCCATCGACAGGCGGCGGCGCACGTTCGCGTGCGCGACGATGAGCGCCTCGCGGCCGAAGACGGGGTTGGCGTGCGTGTGGTCGAAGTGGAAGTGCGTGTTGAGGACGAAGCGGAGCTGCCCCGGCGAGAGCGGCCTGAAGGCGGCGCGTATCTTGTCGGCGAGCGGCGCGAACTGGTCGTCGACGATGAGCACGCCGTCGGGGCCGGCGCTGACGCCGATGTTGCCGCCCGCGCCGACGAGCATGTGGACGCCGCCGGCGACCTTCGTCGTCTTGATCTCGACCTTCGAGAAATCCGTCTGCGGCTCGCGGTGGCCGTGGCCGCCGCCGTGCGCGGCGGCCTGCGCCGCGCAGAGCGAGAGCGCGGCGAGCGTCGTGGCTAATCTTCTCATTCTGTCATTCCCTCCGCGGGTGTGCGCCCGCTCAGTCCCCGGCGTTCGGGTCTTTGATGACGGCGATGTAGGGCAGGTTCCGGTAGCGCTCGGCGTAGTCGAGCCCGTAGCCGACGACGAAGGCGTCGGGGATTCGGAAGCCGCAGTAGTCGATCTTGACCTCGCGCTCGCGCCGCTCGAACTTGTCGAGGAGCGCGGCCAGGCGGACGCTGCGCGCGCCGCGCTGGTGGAGGCTCCCGATGAGGAAGGAGAGCGTGAGCCCCGTGTCCACGATGTCCTCGACGACGAGGATGTCGCGGCCGTCGACGGGGACGTCGAGGTCTTTGACGATCCTGACCTCGCCCGACGACCGCATCGCCGCGCCGTAGCTGGAGATGGCCATGAACTCGACGCCGAGGCGGAGGTCCGTGGCGCGGACGAGGTCGCTCAGGAAGATGTAGGCCCCTTTGAGCACGCCGACGAAGAGCGGCGTCCGCCCCGCGTAGTCGCGCGAGATGTCCGCGCCCATCTCGGCGACGCGCGTCTGTATCTGTTCGGCGGTGAAGAGCGGCTCCAGGTTCGGGTTGCTGAACTCCGACACGGCTGCTGCGGATGAAGACAAAGTCGGCCTCCTCTTGTGTTAAGAAAAACGCACGCGGGCGGCGGACGGCTGATGTTTGCGCCGCGCCGCCGTGGTGCGACATACTATGCAAGCTTTACGGGCGAGGTCAAATCGGGAGCCGTTCGGCACACGGCACACGGCTTTCGGCTTGTGCCGGTGAACTGACTCGAAGGCCGGGCCCGCTGCGCGCCGCGCGTCGGAGGGCGCGCGCCGGACGCCGGACGCCGGACGCCGGCAACCCCTTTATGCCAGACGAACAACCCACAGAGTCCACGCGCGACCGTGTGCGCGCGCTAGTGCGCGAGGTGTTGAAGAACGCGGCCCCGGCGGAAGACGAGGCCGACGACGCCCCGCCTCCCGCCGCGGCCGGGCCGCGGCAGAGGACTGAGGCGTCCGACCCGCCGCTCGCGCGCGTCGTCGACGTCGCCCCCCCGGCGGCCGTGACGCGCGCGGAGCCCGAGAAGGATTACGCGCGCGACGAGTCTTCAAAGACCGTCATCACCGAGGACGACGTGCGCGGGCTGCCCGAGGGCGCGCGCCTGCGCGTGGCGGAGTCGGCGCGACTGACCCCGCTCGCCGCCGACATCGT
>DASVSK010000655.1:0-3655 GCA_036388135.1 Pyrinomonadaceae bacterium
TATTTTTTCATCCTGCTGACGCATACGATCCTCGCGGCGGTGATCGTGCCGCTCGTCTTCATCACGCTCCGGCGCGCGTGGCGCGGAGACTTCGGCCGACATCGCCGGATCGCGCGCTGGACGTTCCCGCTCTGGCTCTACGTCTCCGTCACGGGCGTCGTCGTTTATCTCATGCTCTACCAACTCTACCCCTCTCGCTAGCGGGCGCGGCCACGGGCGGCAACGAAGATGGGCGACAATCAATCAAACGGCAATCACCCTGCCGGAGCACCGGCCGCGCCCTCGCCGGTCGTCGCTGCTCCTCAACCGGCCGTGGCCGCTCGGCGCCGCTCGCCGTGGCCGCTCGCGGTCGTGGCCGTCCTCTTCGTCGTCGTGCCGTTCCTGACGTGGTACTGGACTTGGTTCGGCAGGTCGCTCAACGACGAGGAGATCGGGCGCTACCTGCGCGAGGGCAACCCGCGGCGCACGCAGCACGCGCTGTCGCAGGTCGGCGAGCGGATAGAGAAGGGGGGCGCGGACGCCGGGCGCTGGAACGCGCAGGTCGCCGCGCTCGCCGCCAGCCCTTCGCCGGACGTGCGCATGACGGCGGCCTGGGTGATGGGGCTCGAACACAGGTCGGCGGAGTTCCGCGCCTCGCTCGCGCGGCTGCTCGAAGACCCCGAGCCCATCGTGCGGCGCAACGCGGCGCTGGCGCTCGTGCGCTTCGGCGACCCGCGTTGCCGCGGGGAACTGCTCGCCATGCTCCGCCCGTACGCCGTCCGCGCGCGCGCGGAAGGGACTGCGATGACGGCGCTCACCGCCGGCTCGAACGTCAAGCGGGACTCGCTGCTGGTCAGGTACAGGACTGGGCCGGGCCCGGTCGAGGACGTCCGCTCGCCGCTGCCGGGCCGGGTCGAGAAGGCCCTGGTGAAAGAAGGCGAGAGCTGGCAGCCCGGCGCGGAGCTGTTCGTCATCGCGCCGGAGCCCGAACAGGTGAGCGGCGCGTTGATCGGACTCGCCTACCTCGGGACGGCCGAAGACCTGCCCGAGGTCGAGCGGTACGCGCGCGGGGTCGAGGGGATGCCGGAGGACTTGAAAGCGAAAGCGGCGCGGACGGCCGAAGCCATCACGCGCCGCACGGGCGGTAAATAGTAAATGGTCATTGGCGAATGGAAAAACGACGCCCGGCTCGGAGGTTCACTCCAGGCCGGGCGGGACTCAACTTATATTTACCGTTCTCTATTTACTATTCACTGGCTCGGAGGGGGCGGCGGGGCGTCGGGGAGCGCGACGCCGTGCATGGCCTCCCAGTCGTCGGTCGGCACCATCTCGATGGCGTCCCAGGGGCAGCCGTCGAGGAACGCGCCGTCGGGCCCCTTGCTGATGCACTTCTGGCAGCCGATGCAGAGATACGGGTCGACTTCGATGCGGCCGAAGGGCGTGTGGTCGTCGTCGGGCACCCAGAACATGCACGCCTCGATGGGGCAGTACTCGATGCACGCGGGCGAGCCGGCGCAGCCCGTGCAGCAGTCGGTCGTGATGGCGAGGATGCGCGGCTTCTTCTTCCGCGACGCCTTGCCGTCGCCCACGGACATGGGCCAGTGCTTTTCGACGACTTCGATCATGCTCTTCGGCTCCGGGCGGAAAATCTCAGGAAGGCGCACACACTTTAGCACGTCCCGCGACGGGCCCTCAACGAATTAATGCGCCGCCCGCCTCATTCGCCCGGCGCGGTGCGCGTCTCCTCTGTTTTTCAAATCCGGCCGCGGCGTTCCGTGTTAAAATCACGGCACATCGCTTTCAGTGTTTCCCGTTCGTTTATCGTGTACGGACATCTTGGCCGGGGAAGGCGGCCGGGGCGCGCGCCCGGTTTGGCGCGCGCCCGAACGGTTGGAACGCATGAGCACTGTCTCTGGAATTTTCAACTCGACCGCGGAGGCCGAGCACGCCCTGGACGCCTTGCGCTCGGCCGGCGTCGGGGAAGAACGCGTCAGCCTCCTGACGCCGGGCACGTCTCAGGGGCAGCTCGACGAAGTCCCGGCGACCGAGACGGAGCAGTCGGGCACGGGCACGGCGCTCGGCGGCGTGGTCGGGGGCGCGCTCGGGGTGGCCGGCGGCCTGCACCTCGGGGCGGCCGCCGCGAGCCTGCTCATCCCCGGCGTCGGCCCCGTGCTGGCCGCGGGGTTGGTCGGCGCGGCGCTCCTCGGCTTGGGCGGCGCGGCCACGGGCGCGGCGGCCGGGGGCGCGCTCGAAGACTCGATGGCGCAGGGCCTGCCGCACGACGAGCTGTTCGTCTACGAGGACGCGCTCCGTCGCGGGCGCTCCGTCGTGCTGGTTGTCGCCGACGACGAGGCGACCGAAGGTATCGCGCGCGACCTGTTCGCCGCGGCGGGGGCCGAGAGTGTCGACGCCGCGCGCGAGAGTTGGTGGGTCGGACTCCGCGACGGCGAGGAGGCGGAGTACACGGGCGACGGCGGCGACTTCGGCGTCGACGAGCCCACTTACCGTCGGGGCTTCGAGGCTTCGCTCCACCCGCGCGGGCGCGGGCGCACCTACGAGGCGGACGCCGAGCGCCTGCGAGAGTGTTACGGGGCCGAGTGTGACGAGCCGGCCTTCCGGCGCGGCTACGAGCGCGGCCGGCGCTATCATGGCGAGCTGTTAGAGAGGCACCGGGGTTGAAAGACGCGCTCCTCAGCGTGCTCGTCCTGGCCGGCATCCTCGTCGCCAGCGCCCTCATCACCAACTGGTTCGCGCGCACGATGTACAACCGCTGCGCGCCCTGCGGGACGCTCAACGCGAAGCGGCGCACGCACTGCCGCTCCTGCGGGACGGAGATGACGAAACGCTGAGTGTTGAACGCCGGAGGATGAACTGTAGAGCGCCAGCCTTTCAGCTCGTCCTTCATCGCCCGGCGTTCAGAGTTACAAAAGTATGGGCGGCGTGTCGAAACACGCCGCCCATATTTTTACGCCTTGTTCGCCTCGAAGCTTAGACCGTCCTGCGCCCCGTAAGCAGGTTGATGACCAAGATCACTATCGCCAGGACGAGCAGCACGTGTACGAACCCGCCGATGGTGTAGCCGCTCACCAGCCCCAGGAGCCACAGCACAAGAAGAATCACCAGGATCGTCCACAGCATATTCAAACTCTCCTTCGCGTGTTGGTTGTTGTTCTTTTCCGCTTCGACGGAACCCGCTTGCCTATGCTGCCGAGCAACGTTTATGCCAGCGGCGGGCGGACTCTGTACGTTGATGAGAACGATTGAAATCGACGACCCTTTGAAATCGGACAGGCCGAACGGCGGCCGGACGACGGTGAATCTGTACGGAATTGTGCCGCGGGATCGGAGGCGCGCGTGTCTGGATACGGGGCGGAGTCACACGCGCCGGAATTGTTGTCTTCTTTCGCGGCAACCGGGGGCTAAACTCTGTCATCCGAACGTTAAGCGGCTTCGGCCGCAGGTCGCGACTGAAAAGGCTAGTTCCGGGCAAGGGGTGTTTGGTTTTTCACTGGACTTGAAAAGCTTCAGACTGTTAGAGTGTGAATTAGCGTCCGCCGGCTCCGATGGACGCCTTCACTTGTCACCGCGTGAACCTGTCCGGCGGCCCCGTTCGGCCCTCCTGAGGCGGTTTCTTAACTGACCCAATCCCGGTCTGAGTAGTCAAAACCCCCTGCTC
>DASVSK010000656.1:0-2289 GCA_036388135.1 Pyrinomonadaceae bacterium
CAGCCTGCGCAGCCCCCCCTTGATGGTGTCGGCCTCCGCCTCGCCCAGCACGCCGGCCGCGCGCAACCCCTCGCAGTGCGCCAGGCTCCCGCGCACGTCGGCCTCGAACAGCCGCCGGTCGAAGCCGAACGAGCGGTTGAAGCGCGCGAAGCCCGGGTCGGTCTGGCCCGTGAACCGCCCGCCCCACAGTTTTTTTGAATCAGTCATCATCCGTCCTCCCGCCGCGATTCTACACAAAGAAGCGGGCGCGGCCTTGCGCCGGTGCATCTTTGCTGTTACTTTATGCATCTATTCAGCAGTTATGCAAGTTCGCTGCATAACCGCGGAGTTCGAGCGATGAAAAAGACCAAGCGCCAGCAGAAGATCATGAGCCTCATCCGCGCGCGCCGCATCGGCACGCAGCAGGAGCTGACGGCGCTGCTGGAGCGCGCCGGGTTCGTGGCGACGCAGTCGAGCGTCTCGCGCGACCTCGAAGAGCTGGGCGTGGTCAAGCAGGGGGGGCACTACACGCTCCCGCGCGCCACCGAAGGCGCGGCGGCGCGCGGCCTGCTGGGGCTCGACCCGGCGGGCGACTGCCTGGTGGTGGCGAGGTGCGAGCCGGGGCTGGCCTCGGCGGTCGCCGTCGCCATCGACCGCGCCGGGATAGAGGAGATCGTCGGCACGGTCGCGGGTGAGGACACGATCTTCATCGCCGTGCCCGAGCGCAAGGCGCAGCGCGCGGTCATCAAGAAGGTGTTGGAGCTGTTTGGGTAAGTAGTCAGTAGACAGTAGTCAGTAGACAGTAGGCTCCGCTAGGCGGGCGCGGCTGTTGACACTAGAAAAAAATCTACGGCGGAGGGTTTTCTACTGACTACTGACTACTTTGATTGAAAGGAACGTGCGTGACGGAGAAGATTAAGAAGGTCGTTCTGGCTTACTCGGGCGGGCTCGACACGTCGGTGATGCTGCACTGGCTGCGGGCGGAGTACGGGTGCGAGGTCGTGTGCTACTGCGCGGACGTGGGGCAGGGCGAGGAGCTGGCGGGGCTCGAAGAGAAGGCTTTGAAGAGCGGCGCGTCGAAGCTCTACGTCGAAGACCTGCGCGAGGAGTTCGTCGAGGATTACGTGTGGCCGGCGGTGAAGGCGAACGCCCTTTACGAGGGCGTGTACCTGCTCGGCACGTCGCTCGCCCGCCCGGTCATCGCGAAGCGGCAGATAGAGATCGCGCGGCGCGAGGGCGCGGACGCGGTGGCGCACGGCGCGACGGGCAAGGGGAACGACCAGGTGCGCTTCGAGCTGACCTACTACGCCCTTGAGCCCGACATCAAGGTCGTCGCGCCGTGGCGCGAGTGGGAGTTCAAGGGGCGGAGCGACCTCATCGCCTACTGCGAGCGGCACGACATCCCCGTCACGGCGACGCACGCCAAGCCCTACTCGACCGACCGCAACCTGATGCACGTCTCCTACGAGGGCGGCATCCTCGAAGACCCCTGGGCCGAGCCGCCCGCGGACATCTTCCAGATGACGGCCGCGCCGGAGTCGGCGCGCGCAGAGGCGCAGTACGTCGTCGTCGGCTTCGAGAAGGGCGTCCCCGTCAGCGTCGACGGCGAGCGCCTCGGCGCGGTCGAGCTGCTGTCGGCGCTCAACCGCCTGGGCGGCGAGCACGGCGTGGGCCGTGTCGACCTCGTCGAGAACCGCTTCGTCGGGATGAAGTCGCGCGGCGTCTACGAGACGCCGGGCGTGACCATCCTGCAGGCGGCGCACCGGGCGCTCGAATCCATCACGCTCGACCGCGAGGTGCTAAGGATGCGCGACGCCCTGAGCCTGAAGTTCGCCGAGAGCGCATATTACGGCTTCTGGTTCGCGCCCGAGTCGGAGCTGATGCGCCGGACCATCGACGCGACGCAGGGGGCGGTGACGGGCGAGGTGCGCGTGAAGCTCTACCGCGGCAACGTCGTCATCGCGGGGCGGCGCTCGCCGAACTCGCTCTACCAGGAGAAGCTGGCGACCTTCGAGGCCGACACGGTCTACAACCAGCGCGACGCGGAGGGCTTCATCAAGCTCAACGCGCTCCGGCTGAGGACGCTGGCGAAGACGGGCGGCAGGTAGTGTGGAAAGGGGGGCCGGGGATGAAAGATAACGGGTTGAAGGTGACGGTCGTGGAGGCCGACAAGATCGGGTCGGTCGTGTCGGGGCTGGGCCTGCAAAGGACTCTCGCGGTGGCGGGCGTCAGGCGGGCGGCGCGGGTGGGCGACGTGGTCGCGGTGCGCGCGCTGACCGACAGCGCGACCTACAACCAGTTGGAACTCCC
>DASVSK010000657.1:0-3989 GCA_036388135.1 Pyrinomonadaceae bacterium
CTCCCTTTTATGAGCAGGCGTAGACAGGTTCGTTGGGCGTGCGCGTGCGCCGCTGCGGCGGGGCTGGCGCTCGCGGTCTTTTCGCATGGCGGGGCGGCGGCGGGCGCGGGTGGCGCGCGCCCGGCGGCCCCGAAGAGGGCGGCGGCGCAGGAGCAGCGCGTCGACATACGCCTGCGCTCGCTGACGACGCGCGCGACGGGGCAGTTGACCGTCGAGGCGAGCGAGGGCGGCGGGCGCGCGCGCCTGACGGCGATGAACCTGCCCGACCCGCAGACGGTCGCCGCGGGCGCGACCACCTACGTCGTCTGGGCCGTGAGCGGCGCGCGCCTCCGGCGTCTGGGCGAGCTGCGCCGCGACGAGCGCGGCAACGGCGGCCTGGCCTTCGACCGCCCCGAAGGGCTCGAACGCTACGGCGTCATGGTCACCGCCGAGTCGGCCGCGGACGTCGAGCGCCCCGGCGACCCAGTGCTCACGACCCGCGCCGACGAGGCCGTGGCGCTCTACCCCCCGAAGACGGCCGACGCGCCGGGGGCGACCGCGTCGAACGCCGGAACGTCGAACGCCGGAACTTCAAACACGCCCGCGGCGAACACGGCGACGCCCTCGGGCGTGCCCGCGCCCCCGGTGCCGCCGGCCGCGCCTGCTTCGCGCACGCGCCGCGCGGCGGGCGACTTCTACGCCGAGGTCGATGACGCGCTCGTCTCGAACGGCGGCGGGCGCGTCATCGAGCTGGAGGGCGACTCGGCCGCGCCGAGCGCGCGCGGGGCTGCGCGCGCCACCTTGAGTTCCAGCCGCGCCTACGTCCGCGCCAACTTCCGCGGCGTGCCGCTCCCTTCGGCCGTGGGCGCGAGCGTCTACGTCCTCTGGGGCGTCATCCCCGACGGCCGCATCGTCTACATGGGGAGCCTGCCGGCCGCCGAAGACCTCAACCGCGCGGAGGTCTACGTCCGCGTCTCGGGCTTCGAGGCCGACGACTACACGCTCTTCGTCACCGCCGAGCGCGCCCGCCCCGCCGCCACGCCCGAAGGCCGCCGCCTGCTCAAGCCCAAAGACTCCGCCTCCATCAAGTGAACGCCCCCGGCGTTCGCCGCCGCGCCGCCGGCCGTTATAAGATAAGCGGCGAGTGGCGAGTGACGCGTGACGGGCAGGCGAGCTCTTAACCCGTCACCCGTCGCTCGTCACTTGTCACTGCTTTTCGAGGTGCCGGATGGCGAGAAAAGGTTCCGTCCTCGTCGTGGACGACGAGGAGATCATGCGCGACGTGCTGGAGACGCTGCTCTCGGCCGAGGGGTACCGCGTCGACCTGGCGAAGACGGGCGAGGAGGGGCTTGAGGCTTACGGCCGGCGCGCCTACGACGTCGTGCTCCTCGACGTGTCGATGCCGGGCATGGGCGGCCTGCGCGCGCTCGAAGAGATTCTGAAGGCCGACCCCGAGGCCGTCGTCGTCATCATCACGGCCTACGCCACCTTCGACACGGCCATCGGCGCGTGGGAGCGCGGGGCCTTCAACTGCGTCCGCAAGCCCTTCCAAAACGAGCAAATCCTGGAGACGGTCGCCTCCGGCATCAAGCGCCGCCGCAAGGAGGAGGAGCGCCAGAACCTGCGGCGCGCGATGAGCCGCAGCGTCGACCGCGGCAGCATCATCGGCCGCTCCGAGAAGATGCAGGCCATCTTCCGCCTCGTCGACCAGGTCGCGCCCGCGCGCTCGACCGTCCTCATCACCGGCGAGTCCGGCACGGGCAAAGAGCTGATCGCGCGCGCCATCCACATGCAGAGCCCGCGCGCCGCGAAGACCTTCGTCACCGTCAACTCGTCGAACATCCCTTCGGAGCTTCTCGAGTCGGAGCTGTTCGGCCACACGCGCGGCGCGTTCACCGGCGCGGTCGCCGCCAAGAAGGGTCTCTTCGAGGTGGCCGACGGCGGCTCCATCTTCCTCGACGAGATAGGCGACATCCCGCCCGAGACGCAGGCGCGGCTCCTGCGCGTCCTTCAGGAGCGCGAGTTCACGCCTTTGGGCGACACCGCGCCGCGCAAGGTCGACGTGCGCATCGTCGCCGCCACCAACATCGACCTCAAGGAGGCCGTCCGGCAGGGCGGCTTCCGCGAAGACCTCTACTACCGGCTCGCCGTCGTCCCCATCGAGCTGCCGCCCCTGCGCGACCGCCGCGAGGACGTGCTCGCGCTCGCGCAGCACTTCATACGCAAGTACAACGAGGAGAACAGCCGCGACGTCGCCGAACAGCTCGCGCCCGAGGTGCTGGCGCTCCTCGAGCAGTACACCTGGCCGGGGAACGTCCGCGAGCTTGAGAACGTCATCGAGCGCGCCGTCGTCATCGCGCCCGGCCCCGAGGTGACGCGCGAGTGCCTGCCGGCCGAGATAGCCGACCCCTCGAAGGCCGTCGGCTCGGCCCCGCTCCCCTCGGGGACGGGCGCGCTCGACGTGAGCCGCGGCGTCAACTTCTACGACGAGGTGCGCCGCTTCGAGATCGACATCATCCGCCGCGCGCTCGACCAGACGGGCGGCCACCAGTCGCGCGCCGCGCGCCTGCTCGGCATGAACGCCACCACGCTCAACTCCAAAATCAAGACCTACAACATCCAGCTCCGGTCGTAAAAAGGGTTTCGGGCGTCGGGCGTCGGGTGCCGGTTAAAATTCGGATGTCTTTCCCCAGCACCCAAAACCCGAGACCGAAAACCCTCCTCCTGACGGCGGCCGCCTGCGTCCTCGCCTTCGCCTTCTACGCCGCGGGCGTGCCCGACAACCCGCCCGGCTTCTACATCGACGAGTCTTCGATAGCCTACAACGCGCACGCGCTCGCCGAGACCGGCCGCGACGAGCACGGCGAGGCTTGGCCGCTCTACTTCCGGGCCTTCGGCGACTACAAGAACCCGACTTACGTCTACTTGCTGGCGGCCGTCTTCCGCCTGACGGGGCCGGGCGTCACGGCGGCGCGCATGTTGAGCGCGGCTTTGGGCGCGCTGGCGGCGTTGCTGCTGGGGCTGCTGGCGGCGCGGATGACGGGGGGCGCGCGGGTCGGCGCGGTCGTGGCCCTGTCGGCGCTGCTCACGCCCTGGCTCTACGAGTCGAGCCGTCTGGTCTTCGAGGTCGCGGCGTACCCCGCGGCGTGCGCGCTCTTCCTGCTCGCGCTGTGGCGCGCGGCGGCGAAGGAGCGTTGGGCGGTCTCCGACGCGCTCGCGCTCGCGGCCGCGCTCGCGCTGCTGACCTACACCTACTCGGTCGGCAGGCTGCTCGCGCCGCTGCTCGCCGCGGGGCTCGCGCTCTTCGTCACGCGCCGCAACCTCGCGCGCGTCGCGCTCGCCTGGGGCGCGTACGCGGCCGCGCTCGTCCCGCTGCTCGTCTACGCGCTGCGCCACCCGGGCGCGCTCGCGGGCAGGTTCCGGCTGATAACTTACGTCACCCCGGAGGGCGGCCTCGCCGACCACGCGCGCGCGTTCGCGCTCCGGTACCTCGCCGACGTGAACCCGTGGCGCTGGCTCGTCACGGGCGAGCGGAACATACGCGACCACCTGCCGGACGCGCCCGCGCTGCTCGCGGCGACGCTGCTGCTCGCCCTCTTCGGCCTCTCAGTCGTGTTGCGCGAACGCGGGCGCGAGCCCTGGTGGCGCTTTCAGCTCTACGCGCTCGCCGCGTCGGTCGTGCCGGCCGCGCTCACGGTCAACGACTTCCCGCAGCTACGCCTGATAGCCTTCCCCGTCTTCCTCCACGTGCTCGCCGCCCCGGCCGCCGCGCGGCTGCTGGACGGCGGGCGGCGGACGAAGGTCGCGCTCTGCGCCGTCGTCGCGCTGCTGCTCGCGCAGGGGGCGCACTTCCAGTGGCGCTTCCACGCCCGCCCGCCCGAACGCTGGTACGTCTTCGACGCGCGCTTCCCGCGCGCGATACTCGCGCCCGCGCTGGAGGCCGCGCGCGGCCGTCCCGTCTACCTGCAAGACCCGCCGGGGCGCTCCGGCTACATACAGGCGCTCTGGCA
>DASVSK010000658.1:0-1893 GCA_036388135.1 Pyrinomonadaceae bacterium
CGAGGTCGTGCCCAGCGTTATTAGTGCGGCGCGAGAATGTTTGACAGCTTTGCGGCGGAGGATAGCACAACCCCCGCCCGCGCGAGCCAACACTTTCTCGCGCGCCGTTAAAAAAAATCTCACTCGCGCGAAGCGTTAGCGCCGCCCCCGTCGGCGTCCGGTTGAGACATACACTCCGAAGACCTCCCGTGTATGTACGACGCGGTACCGTCAGACGCTTTCGCCCGCCGGTTGCCCGCGCCCGCCGCGACCCTTCATAATCAGCGCCGCACGATTTCGGATTTGCGAACGAGACGATGGAAGCATTCTCTTCAGCGGTCGCCGTCCCGAAGGCGACGGTAACGCCCGCCGCGCTCATCCCGGCCCGCGGCGCGCCCGTCCTCCGCCGGACGCGCGGCCGGCACCACAACCCCCTGACGCTCGGGAGGAGACGACCTTGACGGCGCGCGCCTCTTACCTCGAACTACACGCCTCGGGCGAGCTGGAACGCCGGGTCGCGGCGCTCGAACGCCTGCTCGAAGCCTGCACCGTCTGCCCGCTCGACTGCGGCAACAACCGCCTGCGGGGCGAGCTGGCGCGCTGCTACTCGGGCGCGCTCCCCGTCGTCTCCTCCTACACGCCGCACTTCGGCGAGGAGCCCGCGCTCTCGGGGACGAAAGGCGCGGGCAACATCTTCTTCGGCAACTGCAACCTCCGCTGCGTCTACTGCCAGAACTACCAGATTTCGCAGGCGCACAAGGAGCAGGTCAAAAACGAGGTCACGCACGAGCGCCTCGCCGGGATGATGCTCGAGCTACAGGCGCGCGGCTGTCACAACGTCAACTTCGTCAGCCCCACGCACTTCGCCCCGCAGGTGGCGCGCGCCGTCCTCATCGCCGCTGGGCGCGGCCTCACGCTCCCGGTCGTCTACAACACGAACGCCTACGACTCGGTGGAAGTCCTCCGTCTGCTCGACCGCGTGGTGGACGTCTACCTGCCCGACCTGAAGTACTCGGACTCGGCCGACGGCTACACCTACTCGAAAGTCCCGAACTACGCGGAGCGGGCGCGCGACGCGCTCAGGGAGATGTTCAGGCAGACGGGCGACGAGCTGGTCTTCGCCCCGGACGGCACGCTCCGCCGCGGCCTCGTCGTACGCCTGCTCGTGCTCCCGAACGACATCGCCGGCATCCGCGAGTCGCTCGAATGGATACGCGACGAGTTGAGCCCGCGCGTCGCCGTCTCGCTGATGGCGCAGTACTACGCGACGAACAAGGCCGCCACCGACGAGCGCTACGCGCTGCTCTCGCGCCGCGTCTCGGAGGGCGAGTGGTGGCGCGCCGTCTCGCTGCTCGAACGCTTCGGCATGGAGGAGGGCTGGATGCAGGAGTACGACGGCGCGTCGCACTACTACCGCCCCGACTTCACAGACCCCGAGACGCCCTTCAAAGACATACGCGACTTCGAGCCGTAAACGGGGGGGACGGATGCTCTCGCCGCCGGTGTTTCTGGGGGATTTGGACGCGACGGGCTGGCTGGTCATCGGCCTCATCGCCCTGTGCTCGGTCGCGGGCTTCGTGCTCGTCGTCGTCTTCATCTGCGCGAAGGTGTTCGGCCGCCGCGGGGCGGACGTCGTGGCGATAAACCTCGGACGTGAAGAGGGGGGCGAACGTTGAGCGACTTTAAGGGGACGGGGGTCACGACGGTCGGGGCCCCTGCGCCCGACTTCACGCTGAAGGACGGCGAGGGCAACGACTGGCGTCTGTCCGACCAACGCGGGCGCGTCGTCGTGCTGCTCTTCTACCCGGGCGACGAGACGCCGGTCTGCACGAAGCAGATGTGCTCGGTGCGCGACAACTGGGAGCAGTACCGGGAGACGGGCGCGGAGGTGGTCGGGATTTCGACCGACTCCGT
>DASVSK010000659.1:0-2023 GCA_036388135.1 Pyrinomonadaceae bacterium
ACTACAAGGGCATGTAGTGGAAGGACGAAAGGCGGAAGGGCGAGAGATGAAGGATGAAGTGACGGCAGTCAGCCGTCACTTCATCCTTCATCGGCGTGGGCCCGTTACCCGGCGTTCGGGGTGGGTGAGCCGTGGGCCGGCTCACCCAATTTCGTGGAGTGAAAAGTTGACCATCCCGTGTCGCACCTCTTCGAGCGCGATGCGCGTGGGCTTGTGCCGCTGAGTGTCCATCTCGACGCGGGCGCGCGCGCCCCTCTGGAGCTGCTTGCTGCGCTGCGCCGCGACCAGGATGAGGCGGTACTTCGAGTCCAGCTCGGGCGTCTCATGCGCCTGCTCGTTCTGCTCTTCGGTCGTCGTCGTCGCGTCTGCGGGCTTTGTCATATCTCTCCCCGGCGTTCGGTCTAATCGGGCCGGTCTCCTCATAAATCTAGGGTTTAGATGAACACTCTTTTATAAGCTCTCCGGGCCGTTTATTCAACGGGCGGGGGTGGCCCGAAGGAGGCGAGCACGCGACGCGCGACCCACTCCTGCCGCCTCCTGCGCGCCCTCTCGCCCGACACGACGGCGGCGAGCTGTGCGGCGGCGCGCTCGACCTCGTCGTTCAGGATGAGGTAGTCGAAATACCTGTACTGCTCCACCTCGCCGCGCGCGTTCGCGAGCCGCAGCTCCAGCTCCTCGGGGCGCTCGGTCATGCGCGCCGTCAGGCGCTCGCGCAGGATTTCGAAGGAGGGCGGGAGGATGAAGACCGACACCACCGACCTCATGGCCTTGCGGACGGCGCGCGCGCCCTGCACGTCGATCTCAAGAACGATGTCGCGCCCCTTCGCCATCTCCTTCTTGACCGCGGCGCGCGCCGTCCCGTAGAGGTTGCCGTGGACGACCGCCCACTCAAGGAAGCCGTTCGACTGCCTCATCTTCCCGAACTCCTCTTCGGAGACGAAGCGGTAGCTGACGCCGTCGACCTCGCCGGGGCGCGGCGCGCGCGTCGTCCAGGAGACGGAGTAGCCGACGCCGGGCACCGTTTCGAGCAGGCGGCGGATGAGCGTGCCCTTGCCCCCGCCGGAGGGCGAGCTGATGACGAAGAGGATTCCACGGTAGCCGCCCCTCCCGGCCGCCCGTTTCGTGCCGGAGTCCGAGCGCCCTTCACTCAACGTTCTGCACCTGCTCGCGTAGCTTCTCGACCGCGGCCTTGATGGCGAGCGCCGCCTCCTTGATGGCGAGGTCGGTGGACTTGGAGAGGACGGTGTTGGCCTCGCGGTTGAACTCCTGGAGGAGGAAGTCGAGCCGCTTGCCGGTGTCGCCGGTCTCGGAGAGCGCGGCGCGGAACTGCGAGACGTGGCTCCGCAGGCGCGCGGTCTCCTCCGAGATGTCGCTGCGGTCGGCGAGGTAGGCGACCTCCTGCGAGAGCCGCCCCTGGTCGAGCTCGACGATCTCCAGCCCGTCGCGCGCGAGCAGCTCCGAGATGCGCTTGTTGACGCGCGCGCGGTAGTTATCGACCTGCCCGCCCGAGAGCGACTCGATGACGGGGAGGTTGCGCTCGATCTCGTCGAGGCGCGCGCCCATCTCGGCGGCGAGCGCCTCGCCCTCGCGCTCGCGCATCGCTTCGAGCTCGTCGAGCGCCTCTTCGAGCGCCTGACCGACGCCGCCGAGCGCCTCCTCCGAGACGCCGGTGCGCGCGGCCTGCATCGCGCCGGGCAGCCGCGCCAGCACGTTGATGTCGGGCTCGCCCGAGAGGCCGAACTCGCGCTGCATCTCGCGCATGGCCTGGATGAAGCCGGCGATGAGCGGGCGGTTGACCTCGTAGCTGACCTCGCTCGTTCGCTCGACCGAGATGTTGACGTCCACGCGGCCGCGCGACAGGCGCTCGCCGACCCGCTTGCGGACGAGCGGCTCGACCTGCGCGATCTCGCTGCTCGTCCGGAGGTGGACGTCGAGGAAGCGGTTGTTGACGGTCTTCAGGTCGACGGCGACGTTGTACCCCTCGCCCTGCGCCGTGCCCCGGCCGAATCCGGTCATTGATTTC
>DASVSK010000660.1:0-3760 GCA_036388135.1 Pyrinomonadaceae bacterium
GCGCAGTGTAACGCCACCCCGCCCGTCGGGCAGGACGGCGGCAGCGTGCCGCAGACGCAGGAGAACGCGGCCATCAACCCGGGCGGCGTCGCGCTCGCCGCGACCGACTACACCATCCACGTCGTCTACTTCGCCACCTCGGGCCCGGCCGACCAGTACCAGGGCAGCGTCACGCTCCGCGCGCAGAACGCCTCGCGCGCCGCCAACTACGTCGCGGGCGGCATGACCTTCAGCCCGAGCGTCACGGTCAAGGCCCCCATCGCGGCGCGCGACGGCGAGCCCTCGAACCGCACGGACGTCTTCGGCAACTTCTACGTCGGCGGCATCCGCGGCGTCCCCGCGGGCAACGACCTCTGGTACGTCGACCTGCGGCCGACCGTCGGCGGCAGCCCGAACCCGAACTACGACCCGTTCATGCGCAACTGGATTTACCGCGGCCAGCCCGACTCGGTGACGGGCGACCCCGTCGCGTCGGCGGGCGCTCAGGGCGGCGGCGACATCGACCTCGCCGTCGGCTTCCCCGACCCGACGACGGGGAATTTGACCGAGCCGGCGAACCTCGCCATGAGCAGCCTGCTTCTGACGAACATCCCGACCCAGAGGTCGACCGACCGCGGCGCGACCATCCAGCGCAACCCCGCGGGCAACGCCACCTCGGGCGTCCCCATCGACGACCGCCAGTGGCACGAGGCCCACGGCCCGAACACGGTCTACATGCTCTACCGCACGGTCGCGCCGACCGTCTCGCAAATCCTGCGCTCCATCGACGGCGGCCTGACCTACACGCCGCCCGCGCAGACGGCCGGGGCCATCGGGCAGGTCGGCTACATCGACGTCCACCAGAAGACCGGCACCGTCTACGTCAGCGGCTCGACGGGTCAGGTCTGCCACAGCACCATCAACCTGCCGGGGACGGGCGAGGCGGCCGTCTACCAGTGCACGCAGGCCGCGACCGACCCGAACGGCGTCGACCACATCTTCTTCCCCGTCAAGGTGGCCGACGACGGCACGCCGAACGGGACGGTCTACGTCGCCTACTCGAACGCCCGCGACATCTTCCTCGTCCACTCGACCGACCGCGGCGTGACCTGGAGTCAGCCCGTGCGCGTCTCGAACGGGGCGGAGACGAAGGTCTCGCTCTTCCCGTGGCTGGAGACGGGCCCGACGCCCGGCTCGGTCGGGATCGTCTGGTACGGCACCGCCAACGCGGAGAATGACAACAACGCCAACTGGCAGGTCTTCTACGCGCAGTCGTTCAACGCGACGGCCGACGCGCCGACCTTCCGGCAGGTGACCGTCAGCGACCACTTCATCCACGGCAGCAACATCTCGGAGTCGGGACTCGACCCCACCGGCGAGGGGCGCAACCGCAACCTCATCGACTACTTCCAAATCTCGTTCGACCCGACCGGCGCGGCCGTCATCGGCTACACCGACGACCACAACGACTTCGACGGCCACACCTACATCACGCGCCAGATTTCGGGGCCGTCGATTAAGGACAACGCCAAGACGAACGTGCCGAGCCCCGGCCCGACGCCCGCCGCGCAGACGGGGCCCGTGCCCCTGGCCGCCAGCGTCGGCGGCCTCCCCGGCTCGCAGGTCACGGACTTCCGCGGCGACGTGCAGACCGGCGCGGTCGGCAGCATCCAGGCGGACGACCCGCTCGACATCGTCTCCATCCACTACAGTTGCGAGACGGGGCCGGGCGGCGTCCCCGTCGTCGTCGCCAGGATGAAGGTGTCGAACCTGGCGGTCGTGCCGCCGGCCTCGAACTGGCGGATGAACTTCACGGCCAACGCGCCCTTCGCCGGCCTGAGCCCGACGGGCGACTACAGCTTCGCGCTCTCCGACCGCGGCGACATGTTCTACGTCCAGGCGAACACCGACACCAACCCGGCGGGCACCTTCAACTGGGGCACGGCCGTCCGCAACCCCGACGGCTCGATCACCTACACGCAGCGCGGCGCGGCCGACTGCGGCGCGTTCGACACCGCCACGGGCACCATCACCGTCAAGGTGGCCGTGAGCAAGCTCAACCAGTTCGCGACCAAGGGCGCGATCACCAGCGGGTCGGTGATGGCGGGCCTCCGCGGCCTGACCTTCACCAGCCAGGCCAACGGCAAGCGCGACATCACCCGCGGCGGCACCGAGTTCACCGTCGGCAGTTGCGTCGCAGCGCCCGTCACCACTTGCGTCACCGTAGACCCGACTCCGACTCCGACGCCGACGCCCGTGCCGACGCCTACGCCTACACCGGTGCCGACGCCTACGCCGACGCCAGTTCCGACTCCGACCCCGGTGCCGACGCCGACTCCGACGCCGGTTCCGACTCCCACGCCCACGCCGGTACCGACCCCGACGCCAACGCCCGAGCCGACGCCGACGCCTACGCCGGTGCCGACTCCGACCCCGGTGCCGACGCCCGAGCCTACGCCGACGCCCGCGCCGACCACCGCGACCTTCCGGTTCGACGCGGCGACCTACGCCGCCCAGGAGGACTGCGCCGCCGTCCCCGTCCGCGTCCTGCGCGAGGGGGTAACGACGACGCGCGCCACCGTCGACATCACCAGCAACGACGGCACGGCCAGGCAGAAGGGCGACTTCCAGCTCGTCGTCGGCCGCCTGGTCTTCGAGCCCAACCAGACCGAGAAGATATTCCCCGTGCTCGTCAACGAGGACGCCTACACCGAGGGGCCGGAGACCGCCACGCTCCTCCTCCAGAACCCGCAGAACGGCACGCTCGTCGGGGCGGGCTCGGCCACGCTGCGGATAGTCGACGACGCGCCCGAGGCGACGGGCGCTAACCCGATAGACGACTCGCGCGCCTTCGTCTGCCAGCACTACCACGACTTCCTCTACCGCCAGAGCGACCAGGCGGGCGAGGACTTCTGGACGCAGGGCATCGAGCAGTGCGGCACCAACGCGCAGTGCCGCGTGGAGAAGAGGGTCGACGTCTCGACCGCCTTCTTCCTCTCGATAGAGTTCCAGTCCACCGGCTACTTCGTCATCCGCGCGCAGAAGGCGGCGTTCGGCAACCAGAAGTTCACGCCGCGCTACGCCGTCTTCCTCCGCGACCAGCGGGAGATCACCGAGGGCGTCGTCATCGGGCAGCCGGGCGCGATGCAGTTGCTGGAGCAGAACCGGCAGCGCTACCTCGAAGACTTCGTCACCCGCCCCGAGTTCGCGGCTCAGTTCCCGGACTCGATGACGGCGGCGCAGTTCGTCGACAAGCTGTTCACCAACGTGGGGGCCACGCCCTCCGCGGCCGAGCGCAACGCGGCGATAACGGCCTACGGGTCGGGCAACACGGCGGGTCGGGCGGCGGCGGTCAAGTCCGTGGCCGACAGCGACACGGTCTTCAACGCCCTCTACAACCCGTCGTTCGTGCTGATGCAGTACTTCGGGTACCTGAGGAGGAACCCGGACAGTGCGCCCGACGCGAACTTCTCGGGCTACGACTTCTGGCTCGACAAGATGAACGCCTTCAGCGTCCCGGGCGAGAACGTCCGCGACGAGGCCGTGGCGCTCGCGCGCGTGCGGAGGGCCGAGATGGTGAGGGCGTTTATCGAGTCGTTCGAGTACCGGCGGCGGTTCCACGGAGCGCCGGGCGGCAACCAGGAGGGCGGCGGAGTGCCGGGGGACGAGGGGGAAGTTTTCCTGCGCTACAGGCTGCGGCCGGGCCCCGAGGTGGCGAGCGGCGCGCGCGCCCTCCACGACCCGTTCTTCTTACGACTCTGACGGCCGTTCGGCCGCGAGT
>DASVSK010000661.1:0-8243 GCA_036388135.1 Pyrinomonadaceae bacterium
CCAGCCTGATACAGACCGTGCTCACTATGATCGCGAACGTTCTGCCCTAGCCCGCACGCCATTCCCGACGCGGCAAGCTGCCCGGTGGCGGCTGGGTATTTGTGTGTCTCGCGGGCGGCAGAATGTGGAGGGCATCCACAGGCGGGAGAGTAACCTCACGCGGCGCAGAATGCAATAGGTTTTGCAGCGGGGATTTTGGGCGGACCTGTCGAACGTGATTTTCCTTATCGGACGTTGTGTGTGTCGTATGCCCGTGCTGTTAGACATTGGCTGCTGACTTTTAGCCTTCACCGAGCCGCTTATCCCCCCCGAAACTTCACACCGAAACGCCCTGCAACCGTTTTTCAGGCACCGGCGGCGCGCCGCTATACCGGCGGGGAGGGGAGAAAAAGATAGATGTCGCAGCCGAGTGCCGTCTCTTTTACGACGCCGCGCGCCGACGACGGAAGTTTAGTTGATCCGATTTTCCGTCGAACCGCGCGTGAGGTGTTAGCGCCTCTGCGACTAATCGAGCAAGGGAGGCGCTATCAAACATCATGAGTAAATGTCTTCAAACTAGTGTCGTTACCCGGCGTGCCACAAGCCTCATGCTCGCGCTCGCGCTGCTCATTCCCGCGGCCACCGCCGCACAGACGCGCCGCGTTCAGTCGCCGCAGAGGAAGGGCGTGGCCGCGGGGCCCGCGAACGGCGCTGGCAAAGGCGCTGTGGTAGAGACAAAGGTTGACCTGACGAAGCTCATTCCCTCGCCGAAGAGCAAGGCGCTCGGCGCGGCCTTTGCCGCGGGGAGACTTCCCCAGCCCGCGCCGCAGCCCGCGGGGAGCGTCGAGGAGCAGGCGCTCGCGCTCGCGGCGCGGGTCGCCGCGGGCGACGAGGGCTCGACGGCCGCGCTCTACGCAGCCGTACTCGCCTCCGGCTACGGCGTGCGCGAGGAAGGCGGGGGCGTCCGACGGCCCGCGGGAGGGGCCGGGCAGGGGCTCGTCCTCGACGCGTGGCAACTCGCCGCCATGTCGAAACTCTACGGCGACGGCTACGGCGTCGGCCTCGACCGCATCGCCGCGGCGCTCGGCGCGCTGGAGCCCGGCTTCATCGGCGCGCCCGTCGCCGAGCTGCTCGTCAAGGACCTGCGCCTCGCGGCGCGGAGCGAGAACGACGCGCTGCGCTTCTGGGCGAACTTCGTCATCGAGCTGGGGCGGCAGGCCGACGAGCCCTACGACCTCCTGACCGGCGCCGGCCTGAATCGCGCGCGCCTCGACGCCGTGCAGCTCAACCTCATCCTCTCGCGCCTCGCGGCCGACTTCCACGTCCTCGGCAAACAGGGCCGGGTCGCGACGGCCGAGCGCAGGCGGCCGCGGCCGGGCGGGGCCCGCTTCGCCAACGTCTCGTTCACGCGCGCGTCGTTCGCGCCCGAATCCCCCGCGACCGCCCCGCCGGCGGCCGCGCAGGAGCCGGCCCCGGCCGCCCCGCAGCCCTGCCAGCTCGGCGAGGTCGAGAGCATCATCCTCGACTACAACGCGACCGCGCTGACGACCGCCTTCGGCGAACTCTCGGGCTACCTTGAGGGCAAGGGCGTCGGCGGCATCGGCAAGTGGAGCAAGCTTGCCGGCAAGGCCAACATCCTCCTGACCGTCCTCAAGTTCATCGCCACCTACGCGGCCGTCAACACCGTCATCACGATGGACGGCGACGTGCTCACGCGCACGAAGACGACGCAGGCCGGCGAGCGCAGGATGCTCACCGCCAAGCTCGCCATCGACACCGGCAAGTGGCAGGTGATGAACTGCATCCGGCCCGCGCTGAACGCCGCCGGGCTCGACTTCAGCCTGCCCGGCTCCGGCGCGATGGCTGGTGTGCGCGTCGTGTGGCGGCTCGGCGAGGGCGGCGACACGCGCGGCTACTGGGGGCGCGTCTGGCACACGGCCTCTAACCTCGACGACATCCTCGCGGGCAAGATGGTCGCCAACGACGGCGGCGCGCTCGTCTACCTCGACCCGGCCGCGGGAGTGAAGAGAGACGAAGAGAAACACCACTACAGCTACACCGACGACAACGGCGAGTCGAAGATGCCGGTCGTCGGCCACGGGCAGGAGAAAGACCTCTCGAAGCAGTCGCTGAAGGTCGTCCACAAGGCGTTCGGCGTCAAGGTGGACATCCAGGTCAAGACGATGCGGATCAAGGACGGAAAGGGCGCGGCCGGCACGCTCGGCGACCTCGCCGGAAACGTCATCGCCGCGCTCACCGGCGACTTCCTGGGCGCGGGCGTCGGGACGGCCGCCGAGACGCTCTTCCGCTCGAACTGGTACTCGTCGCAAAACTTCTTCTTCCCCGTCAAGGACTGGGCGCCGTGCGACGGCGGCTGGCGCGGCGTCGTGTCCGTCGTGCGCGAGCTGCGCGAGAGCAGGAACGACAGGAAGGAGCACTTCAACGGCGCGAAGACCGTGTACAACTACAACAGGATGTACGGCTACGAGGCGAAGCTCACGGTCACCCCCGGCGAGGAGGGGGCGACGAAGGCCACCGCCCACGCCGCCATGTCCGACCTCAGCACCACCTACGAGAGCACGGCCTTCCGCGAGACCTGCGGCGACTCGCCGCGGCTCTTCATCCAGGAAGGCCAAACGACGCGCACCACACAGGGCACCTTCTTCGACGACGACGCCTCCGTCAACATCAACGAGAAGTCGCCGGGCGTCTTCAACCTCAGCTTCGGCGTCGCCGAGTTCAGGGGCAAGTACACTGACAGGCAGCAGACCGACTACAAGAACCACTGCGAGGAATACTGCGACCACAAGCCGTCCGATGAGACGACCGGCGGCGATGAGTCAGTTGACCGCGTGGCCGTCTCGCTCGAAGACGTGAAGGCCGACCCCAACGACCTGAACAGGCTGGTGGGCAGACGCACAATCGACGACGGCGGGGCCTTCAAGTACACCGTCATCTGGAGCCTTTCGCGCTGCGAACCGTGAGGTCGAAAAGTAACCTTTGCAACGCAACCATTTCAGTAGGGGTTAGAAGTAATCTTCCCGCCCTCGACGCTGACGAGGTAGAAGCCCCCGGCCGGCCTGCGCCGCAGGTCGAACGCCGCGCCGCTCGGAATCTTCCAGACTTTATAGCCGGAGTAGGTGAGCGGCGCGCCCGGCGCGCAGACCTCCGGCCTGTGGTCGCCGACGACGACGTAGACCGGCCCCTTCCCCATAACGCGTGCCGAGCCCCGGCCGTCGGCCACGACTGAGGTCTCGCGCTCGACGGCGAGACCCGTGAACGTCTTGTGCCTTCCGTCGGCGAGCTGGCGCGCGATGAAGGCCAGGAGCCTCCCCATGCGGTCGCGCTCGACGAAGTGCGTATCGGTGATGATGCCGCGCAGGGGCGGCCAGTCGAAGAAGTCCTCGGTGAAGGTGACGTCGGCGTCGTAGGGGTTCGCCAGAGACTGCGTCGACCGGGCGCTGCCGCCCGAGCAGGCGTCGTAGGCCACGTCGCCCATGATGGCGAGCCCCGCGCTGGTGCCGCCGACGCCGCCGCCCCGCGCGTGAACGCTCTCGACGCCCCGCTCGACCTCAGTCCCCTTGAAGTATTTGACGTAGTTGCACTGGTCGCCCCCGGCGAAGAAGACGACCTCGGCGTTTCGGACCGTGTCGCGGACGGCCGCGCTGTCTGAGTCGGCGCGGTCTTTGATGACGAGCGTCTCGACGGAGTCGACGCCCTTCATCTTAAAGAGGTAGTCGTTGTAACCGTCGCCGCCCGACGAGCGCAGCACGACAAGGTCGAGCTTCACCCCGCAGTCGCCTTCACAGCCCCTCACCTCGTCTATCAGCCATTGGAAAGCGGCGGCGACGTCCGTGCCGCCGCCTTGCAGATGATAGGCCGGGCCGCGGAGCTTCTTCGGCTTCACGTCGGCGGCGTTGCCGGTCAGGTGGCGCGTCTCTTTCGCCTCCGCGCGGCCTGTGAAAAAGGCCAGCGCGGTCAGGACGAGGAGTAGCTCGGCGAGTGCGGGTTTTGCAGTTAGTCTCATCAAACTGGTGTCGAAAACGCCCGGCCTAAAACTCGTAGCGCAGCGCGAACTGCATCACGCGCGGTGGCGTGAGCTGGTCGTTGTAGCGGCCGAAGTTTGAGTTCGGGTTGAGCGCGGGGTCGGCGCTGTTGAGGCTCCCGGAGGCGAAGAACGGGTCGAAGCGCGCCGTGTTCGTCACGTTGAAGACCTCCCAGCGGAACTGCACGCTCTGCGCCTCTCCCCAGGGCAGGGCCCAGCTCTTGTAGAGACCCGAGTCGATCTGGAAGTAGCCGTCGCCGCGGATGTTGTTGCGGTCGCCGACCCCGCCCGGGCGCGTGAAGGTGTAGGCGCGGAAGGCCGCGGCCGGGTCGCCGAAGAGGTTCGGCCCCGACGGCAGACGCGTCGTGCCGACGCCGGGGACGGGGCCCGTCGAGGTGGCCGCCGCCGACCACTTCCAGTTCGTCGGCCAGAACGAGCCGTTGCCTATCCACGTCGGCAGCCCCGACGTCCAGCGCCAGACGCCCGCGAGCTGCCAGCCGCCGAGGAGCGCGTTCTGCCAGCCCGACATCCCGCCGCCGAAGCGCCGGCCGCGCCCCAGGGGAAGCTCCGCGATGCCGTTGAAGTTGAAGTTGTGGCGCACGTCGAACTCCGAGGGGCCCTGTCGGAGGTTCGGCTGCCACGCGTTGATGGTCGAGCTGGAGTCGACGAAGAGGCCGTTGCGCTCGACGCGCGACGACCAGTCGACGGACTTCGAGAGCGTGTAGTTGACGTCGAACTGCGTGCCGGCGCTGTACCGCTTGCGGAACATGACCTGCATCGCGTGGTAGCGCGAGGGCATGATGGAGCGGAAGGTGTTGAGGTTGACGTACTGCGGGTCGAAGAAGGCGTTGGGCCCGAAGATGCTGCACGATGGGTTGCAGGTGCGGTCGATTCTTTCGAGCGCCGTCACGTAGTCCGGGCCGATGCCGACCGAGCCCGACGGGCTGAAGATGTTCCAAGCGCCCTGCGTCGCCGAGAGCCCGTTGCGGGCGAGGCCCGGGTATAGGTTCTCCCAGAAGGCGACGGGCTGGACGGAGGCGAGCGAGTTGAAGTTGAGGAGCTGGTTGACCGCCGTGAAGTAGTCCGTGCCCGATTTGGCGTCCCTCAGGTTGAGCGGCATCGCCACGTCGTCGTTGACGAGCAGGTTGTGGCCGAGTCGGCCGACGTAAGCCACTTCGAGCGTCAGGTTCTTCGGCAGTTGTCGCTGGACGGAGAAGTTTATCTGCTCCGACCAGGGCGTGGTCAGCGTGTCGTCGATGGCCGCGTTCGACTGGCCCAGGTTGGGCGGCGTCGCCGGGAAGCCGGTGCCGGGGTCGGCCGGGAGCGCGGGCAGCGTGTTGAGGCCCGCGAAGCGCGGGGCCGTCACGACCGAAGTGAGGGCGGGCTCAAGCTGGTTCGAGAGGCCGAAGGAGTTGTTCGAGTCGAAGGTGGTGGCGAGCGACGCGCCCACGCGGTCGTAGACTATGGCGTAGCCGCCGCGGATGACGGTCGAGCCTTCGCCGCCCGTCAGCTTCGAGAGCCAGCCGGAGCGGAAGGCGGGCGCGTAGGCGAAGGCGATGCGGGGGGCGAAGTTGTTCCTGTCCCAGTCGTAGAAGCCGCGGCGGCCGTTGACGGGGCCGGCCAGGTCGAAGGAGATGCGCGGGGCCTCGTAGGCGGGACGTCCCGCCTCCATCAGCCCGCGCCGCAGCTCGAACCATTCGCCGAGGCGGACGGACGGGGCGACCTGATTGCCGTTCTTCTCGTAGGGCGGCGAGTAGAGCGAGTAGCGCAGGCCGGCCGTCACGGTCAGGTTGGGCCGGATGCGCCAGGAGTCCTGCCCGTAGACCTCGTACTCGCTCGCGCCGAAGTCGCGCCGCAGCGGCTCGCCCGGCGCGAGCGCGCGCCCCGTGCGGTCGTAGTTGTAGATGGCGTTGCCGTAGGTGAGGAGCCCGAGGAGGGAGACGAGCGCCTCCTCGGTCGAGCGGTCGGCGGCGGCGGCGACGCGCAGCGGCGTCGTCGAGGTCAGGCGCGAGCGGCGCGTCTGAGCCGTCGAGTACGAGTTGGAGAGGTTGAGGCTGCTGTTGGTGATGTAGCGGATGTTGCCGCCGAACTGCGCGGTGTGGTCGCCGCGAACCCATGACACGTCCTCGATGATGTTGTGGACGGGCGAGGTGCGCAGGGAGCCGCGCGTGGTTGAGAGCAGGCTCGAAAGGCCCGTGAAAGTCACGATGGGCAAGTCGGCCGCCGCCCCCGTGTTCTCGATGTCGAGGCGCGTGAAGCCGTAGCGGAAGGTGCTCGTCAGGCTCGGGGTGAGCGCCGCGAGGTAGTTGACGGCGAAGCCCTTGTTGTTGTTGAGCGTGGTCGAGTTGGGGGGCTGCCCCGGGAACTGCGGCGAGGAGGTCTCGCGGTCGTCCTGGAGGATGCCGCGCCAGTTGACGGTGTGGCGGCCGTCGCGCGTGAGGTTGAAGTCGAAGCGCGCGGTGTGCGTGTTCCAGTTCAGCGAGACGGGCGCGTTAAAGCGGAAGCCGGCCGTGTTGCGGCCGTCGCCCGCCTCGAAGGTGTTCGGCAGCGGGTACTGGCTGAAGAGGGCGAGCACGGCCGGGTTCGGGTTGTTGCGCAGCGTCGCGGAGACCTGCTGGCCCGGCAGTATCTCGCCGAAGCCGCCGCCGGCAGTGTTATAGCGGTAGACGCCCTGGCGCAGCGAGGCCGTCGGCACCGTCCGCAGCGCGGGCTCCTCGCGCGCGTCGCGCCGCCCCTCGTAGTTGTAGAAGAAGAAGAGGCGGTCTTTGAAGACGGGGCCTGAGAGCCGCCCGCCGAAGACGTTGCGCAGGAGCTTGGGGCGCGGAACCTTCTGGTCGCCGGCGCGCGCCGCGCCGCCCAGGACGACCGGGTCGTTGGGGCCGTAGACGCCGGCGGCGTTGCCGAAGAAGGTGTTGGCCGACGTCACCGTGTTGCGGTGGAACTCGTAGAGCGAGCCGTGGAAGTCGTTGTTGCCCGACTTGGTGACGAGCGAGACCTGCGCGCCGGAGGAGCGCCCCTGCTCGGCGTTCGGGTTCGTCGTGGTGACGCGGAACTCCTGCACGGAGTCGGGCGTCACGCGCAGGACGCTGTTGAAGGCCAACTGGTTCTGCTGGTCGTTGACGTCGACGCCGTCGAGCGTGACGTTCGACTGGTCGCTCCTGCCGCCGTTGACCGAACCGTTGCGGTAGTCGGTCGTCTCGCCCCGCTGGTCGACGTTGCCGATGAAGGTGACGCCGGGCTGTAGGCTGAGCAGGCCGGCGACGTTCCTGGCTTCGAGCGGGAGTTGAAGAATCTGGCGCTCGGCGAAGGTGTTGCCGATGGTCGCGTCGGTCGTGTTGAGCGGTGCCTCGGCCCGGGCCGAGACCGCGACCTGCTCGCTGATGTCTCCGACTTCGAGGCCGATGTTCACGTCCGTCGAGGTGTTGACGAGCGCGTGCACGTCCGTGGTGACGCCCCTTTTGAAGCCGCGCGCCTCGGCCTCGACGCGGTAGGTGTCGGGCTGGACGGCGACGAACGAGTAGCCGCCCTCCTCGTTCGTCACCTGAGAGCGCGAGAACTTCTTCGCCTCGTTGGAGAGCGTCACGGTCGCGCCCGCCACGGCGTTGCCCTGCGGGTCCAGCACCGTGCCGCGCACGGTGGCCGTGCCGGTCTGCGCGGAGGCCGACGCGGCAAGGAGGAACGCGAACGAGAGGGCGGAGAGCGCCGCGGCAGCGCGCCTGGCGGGCGAGAGCACCTTGGTCTTCATGGAACCTCCGGGTCTGCGTGCGGGGTTAGGAGCGCCGAGGGGCGCGGCCGTTTGCGAAAGGGTTCGGCAGGAGCCCCATGCCTGTCAGGAGGGCACCGGCCGGGTTCACGGCCGCGAGCCGGCCGACGCAAGACGCCTTACGCAAAAAACGTGCGGGCGGTACGCTGTCGCCTGGCTCGGCGGCTTCTGGCGCGTCCTGTGTAAAAGATTTTCAGGCTGAACCGCGGCTGACTGCCTGTGGCTCGTGTGTCAGCATGGTCGTCGACGATGCGGCGATTTTATACGACGGTAATCTAAAAGCAAGAGAATTGTTCCGCCGCCGGTCGCGCGCGGAGCACAGGCCGCTTCGACGGTTCCGATGCTTCGCCCGCCTGTGACGGTTGATGTCGGCCGCCATGTAGAAAGGCCCGCGGCCCCTGCCAGAAGGGGCCGCGGGCCTTCGCGTCAAGTTCCCGGCGCGTGGCTTACTTCGCG
>DASVSK010000662.1:0-7530 GCA_036388135.1 Pyrinomonadaceae bacterium
CTTGCGGTCGGAGGCGGCGTGTGAGATGAAGAGTCGTGGGATGCTCATAAAAATTCTACTCCCATATTACCTGCCCTTCGGCTTCGACTTGGATGCACTCTTCAGCTTAACCCGCTTGGTCAACCCTTCAAAGTAACGGTCAATTCCATTTAGGTCTTGCAGATTGTCGGCCTTGAGATAGGCCGGAATGTTCGGTCTGGAAATGAACTCCCCGACCGTCATCCCGTGAAGGATTCCGATGATCGGAATTTGTCTGCCCCAAGCCACGCCCGCCTCCGACCATATGTACGGGTGATCCAGCGCCCAAGGCGTGAGGAGCATCAGAAATTCGTCCGCCAGATTCAAAGCCTCGATCAGTTTCACTTCGAACTTATCGCCGACCTAGATGTGGGTATAGTCGAGGAATGTGGCCGCCCCGCGTTTCGTTATCTCACGCTCGATCTGCCGCGCCACCCACGTGTCTTTGCCGCTGTGGCTGATAAAGACCAGCCTTTTCCGTGGGGCCATGTAACCGCTCCGCCGCCCGGGCTGACCTAAGCCTGCTCCCGCTGATTCCCATCGCCCGCGCCGCCGGTGATGCTCTGCTCGGTCTGCTTGACGGTCTTCTGGTGGCCGTCGCCGTTGCCGTTCTGGAGGCGGGTGAGCGTCTTGGTCGGGACGACCGTGCGGCCGATCATCTCCAGCGCCAGCTTGATGCCGTCGGACATCTGCGCGCGGGTGGTGATCTGCGTCAGGTCGATGCCGAGCTGCACCATCGTCTGCGCGATTGCCGGGCTGACGCCCGTCAGGATGCAGCGCGCGCCCATCAGCCGCGCCGCCGTCACGGTCTTAATCAGGTGGTTGGCGACGAGCGTGTCCATCGTCCGCACGCCCGTGATGTCGAGGATGGCGATGGTACTCCCGGTCTCGACGATTTTTTGGAGCAGCGCCTCCATCATCATCTGCGCGCGGCGCGAGTCGAGCGTGCCGATGATGGGGAGCGTCAGGATTTTGTCCCAGACCTTGATGACCGGGGTCGAGAGTTCGAGCATGTCGGCGCGCTGCTGCCGGATGATCTCCTCGCGCGAGCGTATGAAGTTCTCGACCATCACGAGCCCGAGCTTGTCGAGCAGCCGCGTGAAGTAGTTCATCTCCGAGACGACGGCCTCGGCGTTGCCCTCCAGCTCCTCGGCGACGAGCGGGCTGACGACGTTGCGCAAGCTGAGGATGTAGGTCGCGTTCTCAAGCGGCGTGTAGCCCTTGACGGCGCGCATGTGCGAAATCTCGTTGAGGTAGTGGCGCAGGTCGTCGAAGGCCGGGTGGTCGAAGTCCGAGCCGGCCGAGTCCCGGACGGCTTGCAGGAGCATGTCGAGCACCTGCTGCGACTGCTGGCGCAAGTCCTTCTTCGAGATCAGCTCGTCGCGGAACTCGTCGGCTTCGAGCCGCTCCTTGATCCAGAGGTTGAGAATCTCGTCGCGCCGCGTGGCGAGTAGCGTCGCGATGCGCCGCTCGCCCTGGCGCGCGGAGTCGTTCTGATCCGCCATGTTCGTCCTCAATGGTCGGCGCGAGCGCCCGCGCCTTCGGCCCGGCGGGGACTCGCCGCGGCCCCCGTCCGGGACGGGCGGCGGCTCGACGCACTTTCTTGATAAAAGGGGCGTTTTTAAGTCGCGCTTATCTTAGCACCCGGCGGGGCAAAAGCAACAACGCGCCGGGGCGCGGGCGGCGGCGCGGCGTCGGTCGCCGGGGCGGTCGCTCGGGGATTCGGGCCGACGGCTTTCGCACGGCGACGCCGCGCGCACGCGCCCCGGCGTGCGCGCGGCGTGCGCGCGGCGGGTGAGCAGTCGCGGCGCGTGCGCGCGGCTCTACCTGAGCTTCTGGATTGCGATGATGGTCATCGGCGAGTCGCCGGAGGTGCGCGTGTAGGAGACCCAGTAGCCGGCCTTCGGGAAGCGAATCAGCTTGTAGGCCGAGCCGTCCTGCCGCGCGTCGGCGTCGTCGCCGAGGACGGACTTGGCCGTGGGGACGGCCTTGCCGCCGAAGTAGGTGACGGAGACGGCCGAGACCTTCCTGGCGTCGTCGTAGTAGACCTGGCAGGACTCGTTCTCGTTGAACGAGTAGACGTCCTGCTTGTCGTCCTTCTCGGTCGGGCTGCCGAGGAGCTTGCGCGCCGCATCGGCCGTCATGCCGATGCGGACGCCCTTGTACGCGCTGAAGGGCGGCTCCTCTTTGGCCTTGTCGGCGGGGTCTTGCGCGCGCGCGGCCGGGGCGTTGACGAGCGCGAGCGCGGCCAGGGTGAGCGTGAGAACGGATAGCGACAGGAAGCGTCTGGAAAAGTGGAGCATGGGACAGTCCCTCCTCATTGAAAGGTGTGCGTTCGGAGCGAAAAGGAAAAGGACGCGGCCGGGCGGGTTCGGAGACGAGGGCTTCACTCAAAAGCTCTACGCGGCGGCCCGAGCCTCGCTTGCTTGTGGCGCGGAACGATATTCCAGATTCCCGTACTAAGTCAATGCCATTTCGTACGCCGCCGGATTGAGGCTTCGGCGCATCAACTTCCGCCGGCCCGGGCCGGGGAGCCTTTAAATCTGGAAGCCGCGGACGCGCTCGACCTTTTTGGGTTTGGCGGGGGGGGCGGCGAGGACGGCCGAGTCCTGTTCGCGGTGTTCGCGCTCTTCGGTCGAGTGCCAGTGCGCCCACTCCGTCGGCGCGTCGAAGGTCTCGCCGCCGTGCCTGGTGATGCGCTCGCGGACGCGGCACATGACGGGCGTGTTGACGCCGACGCCGGAGATGACGGCCTGCCCCTTGGTCAGGGCCGGGAGTTCGGCGAGGAGCTGGCGGCCCGCGCCTTCGACCGACTTGGCGACGGTGTCCTGGTCGACGGGGTTGACGATGCGCATGATGACCTGCGTCATGCACTGCGAGAGGACGTCCTGGTCGAGCTTGCCCGGGCGCTGCGTGATGAGGCCGATGCCGACGCCGAACTTGCGGCCCTCGGAGAGAATCTGCTTGAGGATGTTGGTGGAGACGACCGTCTGCCCGGCGGGCGCGAAGCGGTGCGCCTCTTCGAGGAGCGTGAAGACAGGGTAGGGGAGGAAGCTGTCGCCCGTCTGCTCGGCCTCGCCGCGGACGGTCGCCATGCGCGCCTTGTTGACGCGCCGCAGCAGCGTGGCGACGACGACCTGCTGCTCGTTCTGCTCGATGTCGGAGAGTTGCAGGACGGTGCAGCGCCCCGGCAGGAACATCTCGGCGAGCGGGATGTGCTCGTGGTCGGAGAAGATGGAGTTGGGGCGGTCGAAGCGCGCGTCGAGCCGCCACAGCAGCCCCTCGATGGAGCTGGCGTTGCCCGAGTCGCCGCGGTCGCTCCCCTCGTACTTCTGCGCCTTCACCTCGTCGCGCAGGTCGTGGTAGCCCCACAGCTCGCCGCGGCGCGTGGCCGTCAACTGGCGGAACGCCTGCGAGAGGAAGTGGAGCATCTTCTCCGAGGTGCCTTCGGGCAGGAGGTACTTGACGTCGGCCTCGGTGAGCGAGGAGAAGCGCACCTTGACGCGCTCGTGTGTGAAGACCTTGACCTCGGGGCTGTAGCCGTCGCGCGCGTCGCGGAAGCGCGGGTCGTCCTCGATGGAGCGCATCGTGTCGTACTCGCCGTGCGGGTCGACGATGAGGACGGCGGCGCGGTTGTAAGGCCGCATCAGCTCCTCGACGAGCACGCCCGCCGTGTAGGACTTGCCCGACCCCGTGGAGGCGAGGATGGCGAGGTGCGTGGAGACCACGTCCTTGATCGAGAGTACGACGGGCACCGCGCCCGCCTCGCGCGTCAGCAGGCTCCCGACGTGCGCCGAGCCCACTTCACCCGCGTGCCGGGGCGAGAGGCAGTCCGAGAGCGTCTCGGACGAGGCGAGGAAGACCGGGTCGCCCGGCCGCGGCGGGATGCGCGGGTTGACGAAGTCGCCGAGCCCCGGATGGAAGTAGCCGACGGTCTCGACCGTTATCTCGTACAGCTCGCAGCCGTCTCCGTCGAGCCCGATGAGCGAGGAGACGACCGAGGGCGGCGTCTCGGGGTCGGAGAGGAAGGTGTCGGGGAGGTTGCGCACCAGCCGCCGCTCGGTGACGTTGCCGATGATGCGCCGCTCCTCGCGGCCGTCGCGCGCCGAGTAGTAGACGAACTCGCCGATGCGCGCGCGCACGTGGTCGGCCGTGATGAACAGGTACTCGTGCGGGCGCTCGCCCGGCCCCTTCACCGTCCCGGTCAGGACGTCTGTCGTGTTCGGTTCGCTCATGAGTTTGGTGCTTCGGTCGTAAAGGGCGGACGAAAAATCCCCCGTAAAAGTAGGGCGCGAGTATAGCACGCGCGGCCGCGCCCTCAGTGCAGCGCGGGCTTTTTGGTGACGCCGCCGTAGACGTCGGAGAGGGGGTGGACGACGACGAAGGCCGCGGGGTCGTGCTCGGCGACGACGCCGCGGACGCGGCCTATCACAAGGCGCGTGACGACGCAGAAGAGGATGTCCTGCTCGGCGTCCGTCCAGCCGCGCCGCCCCTTGTAGACCGTCACGCCGCGCCCGAGGTCGCGGATGACCGCCTGCCGAATCTCCTCGCTGTGCTCCGAGACGACGACGACGGCCGTGTGCTCCTCGATGCCGTGGAGCAGGAAGTCGATGGTGCGCGAGGCCGCGAAGTAGGTGAGGATGGAGTAGAGCGCGGACTCGACGCCGAGGACGACGGCCGCGGCCGAGAAGATGAAGATGTTGAGGATGAGTATGACGTCGCCGACGCGGAGCATGCTGCTGCGCTTGCTCACCAGAAGCGCCGCCACCTCGGTGCCGTCCAGCACCGCGCCGCCGCGGATGGCGAGCCCGATGCCTGCGCCGATGAAGAAGCCGCCGAAGACGGCCGTCAGGAGCTTGTCGGGCGTCACGTCGGGGAAGGGGACGAGCACCAGGCAGGCCGCGAGCCCCGCGATGGCGAGCGCGCTCTTGAGGGCGAACCTGAAGCCCACCTGCCGGTAGCCGAGCGCGATGAAGGGGATGTTGATGACGGGTATCAGGAGCGCCAGCGGCACGCCGAGCACGTTCGAGAGGAGCATCGAGACGCCGGTCACCCCGCCGTCGATGAAGTGGCTCGACAGCAGGAAACCGTTGAGCCCGAACGCGGCCGAGAGGATGCCGACCGCGACGAGCAGGACGTTCAAGACCTCGCGCGTGGAACGCTTCATCCCGAGAGGATAGCCGCGGCCGGCGTACGCGGGCAAACCGCGTGAATGACGACGGACGAGGAACGCCGCGACGCCGTAGCGCCGCGACGTCGCCCTATGAGAAGAAGCGGCGGACGGTTTCGACTACGTACTCCTGCTGCGCGCCGGTCAGCTCGGGGAACATCGGGAGCGCGAGGGTCTCGCGGGCGGCGCGCTCGGACTCGGGGAAGTCGCCCTCGCGGTAGCCGAGGCCGGCGAAGCAGGGTTGGAGGTGGAGCGGGACGGGGTAGTAGACCTTCGTGCCGACGCCACACGCCCTGAGGTGTTCGGCGAGCGCGTCGCGGCGCGCGCCGTGGACGCGGACGACGTACTGGTGGAAGATGTGGCGCGCGCCGGGGCGGACGTGGGGCGGCGTGACGAACTCCGAGAGCCCGGCCTCGGCGAGCAGGCGCGTGTAAGTGTCGGCGCGCTCGCGGCGCGCGTCAGACCAGGCGTTGAGGCGCGGGAGCTTGACGCGGAGGACGGCCGCCTGGAGCGTGTCGAGGCGGCTGTTGAAGCCCACCTCGTCGTGGTGGTACTCGGTCGCGCCGCCGTGGACGCGCAGGCGGCGCAGGCGCTCGGCCAGCGCCGGGTCGTTCGCCGTCACCAGCCCGGCCTCGCCGGCCGCGCCGAGGTTCTTCGTCGGGTAGAAGCTGAAGCAGCCCAGCGCGCCGACCGAGCCCGCGCGCCCCGCCCTGTCCGACGCGCCGATGGCCTGCGCCGCGTCCTCGATGACGGGCAGGCCGCGCGACGCGGCGACGCGCATGACCTCGCCCATCTCGGCGCACTGGCCGTAGAGGTGGACGGGCATGAGGGCGCGGGTGCGTCCCGTCACGGCGGCCTCCATCTTCGCCGGGTCGATGTTGTAGGTGACGGGGTCGATGTCGGCGAAGACGGGGCGCGCGCCCGTGCGGACGACGGCCCCGGCGGTGGCGAAGAAGGTGAAGGGAGTGGTGACGACCTCGCACCCCGCGCCCGCGTCGAGCGCGAGCAGCGCGAGCAGCAGGGCGTCGGAGCCCGAGCCGCAGCCGACCGCGTGCGCCGCGCCGGTGTAGGCCGCGAGTTCTTCTTCCAGCCGCCGCACGTCCTCGCCGAGGATGAACTGCTGCGAGTCGAGGACGCGCCCGACGGCCTCGCGCAGCTCCTCGCGCAGCGCCGCGTGCTGCTGTTTCAGGTCGAGCAGGGGGACTTGCATTTTAGGTGCGGTCGTTGACATCGGGACGGCTTCTCAAGTCGGAGAGTAATTCACATGGATGGACAGGATTGACAGGATAAGAAGATTTGGGAGTTGAAATCTGAAATCTTTAATTGCTTATCCCGTTCGTCCTGTCCGCCCGTGTGAATTACTCTCTAAAGTTTTACCCAGCGGCCGCCGTCGTTCATGGACTGCTGGGCGGCTTCGAGCAGGCGGACGACGCGCAGCCCCGCCGCGCCGTCCGAGGAGGAGGGGCGCGAGCCGCTTATCGTGTCGAGGAACTCGGCGCAGACGTAGCGCAGCGCCTCGGTCGGGTCGAGCTTCGGCACCCACACGTCGCCGGTGCGGTAGCTGACGAGCGTCCTGTAAGCCTCCTCCTCGTCCGCGCCGTACTCGTTGCGCGTCACGCCCTTGTCGTAGACGCGCACCTTCTCGGTCGGCTCAATGTCGTCGTAGACGATCATGCGGCGGCTGCCGGCGATGAGCGTGCGGCGAATCTTGACGGGCGAGAGCCAGTTGAAGTGGAAGTTGGCGATGAGCGAGTCGCCGAAGCGGAGCTGGACGTAGGCGATGTTCTCTATCCCCGGCTCGACGTGGCAGCTCCCCGTCGCCATCACCTCGGTGGCGGCGCGGCCGACGACGTAGTCCATGATGGAGAAGTCGTGCGGGGCCAAATCCCACACGACGTTGATGTCGCGCTGGAAGAGGCCGAGGTTGACGCGCACCGAGTCGAAGTAGAGCAGGTCGCCCAGCTCGCCGGCCGCGACCACCTCCTTGATCCTCCTGACCGCGCCCGTGTAGATGAAGGTGTGGTCGACCATCAGCGAGAGCCCGCGCGCCTCGGCGAGCGCGATGAGCTGCTCGGCCTCGCGCACGGTCGCGGTGAAGGGCTTCTCGACGAGGACGTGCTTGCCGGCCTCGAGGGCGCGGCGCGCGAACTCGAAGTGCGTGGAGACGGGCGTGGCGATGACGACGGCGTCGAGGCGCGGGTCGGCCATCAGCTCGCCGTAGTCGGAGGCGGCGCGCGCGGCCGGGTAGCGCCGCGCGACCTTCGAGAGGTGGCGCGCGTCCTTGTCGCAGACCCAGCGCAGCTCCGCCGCCTCGTTCTCGGCGAAGTTGCGAATCAGGTTCG
>DASVSK010000663.1:0-6551 GCA_036388135.1 Pyrinomonadaceae bacterium
GTCAACATCGGCATGGCGAACGAGATGGCGCGCCTCTGCTACCACCTCGGCATCGACACGTGGGAGGTCATCCGCGCCGCGGCGACCAAGCCCTTCGGCTTCATGGCCTTCTACCCCGGCCCCGGCATCGGCGGCCACTGCATCCCGCTCGACCCGCACTACCTCTCCTGGAAGGCGCGCCAGCACGGCTTCGACTCGCGCTTCATCGGGCTCGCCGAGGAGGTCAACTCCCGCATGCCCGAGCACGTCGTGACGCTCGTCACCGACGCGCTCAACGACGAGCGCAAGAGCCTCAAGGGCGCGCGCGTGCTCGTCCTCGGCGTGGCCTACAAGAAGGACATCGACGACGTGCGCGAGTCGCCCGCGCTCTCCATCATCGACCGGCTGCGCGCCAAGGGGGCCGAGGTGCTCTACCACGACCCGTTCGTCGCAGAGGTGCGCTTCGACGACGCGCACACGCAGGGGGGCGGCGAGCCCCTCCAATCGGTCGATCTGGCCGACGGCGAGCTGGAGGCGGCCGACTGCGCCGTCATCGTCACAGACCACTCCGGCGTCGACTACGCCCGCGTCTGCCGGCTCTCGAAGGTCATCGTCGACACGCGCAACGCCCTCTCCCGCGACCAGCGCCGTGATAGCTGCGCCCGCATCGTCCGGCTGTAACCCGGCGGAGAAGAGATATGGCCGTAAGAGGCGTCCAGTTCCTGACCGACACCGACGGGCGGAAGGTCGCCGTCCTGCTCAACCTCGAAGAGTGGGGGGAACTTTGGGAGGACATCTACGACAACATGCTCGCGAACGAGCGCGCCGGTGAGCCTTCCACGTCGCTCGAAGAGTTCGAGGCCGAGCTACGCGCCGACGGACTCCTGAGTGAGTAACGCGCCTTACAAAGTCTCCCTCAAACGCTCCGCGCAGAAGGAGGTCAGGTCGTTGGACGCGGGCGCGCGAGTTCGCGTCGTCCGCGCCGTGCGCGAACTGGCAAACGACCCACGCCCCGCGGGTTGCCGTAAGCTCGTCGGCTCCGACGACCGCTGGCGAGTTCGCGTCGGAGACTACCGCGTCATTTACACGATAGACGACGCGGGACGCCTGTTGGAAGTCATCGCCGTCAGACACCGCGGCAGAGCCTACGAGTAATGCTCAAAGTCATCAACGTCGTGGGGGCGCGGCCGAACTTTATGAAGGTCGCGCCGGTGGTGGAGGCGATGCGGCGGCGCGCGGGGGAGTTCTCGGCCGCGGTCGTCCACACGGGGCAGCACTACGACGCGCGGATGAGCGACGACTTCTTCCGCGACCTCGGGCTGCCCGACCCGGAAGTACACCTCGGCGTCGGCTCCGGCTCGCACGCGCGGCAGACGGCGCTCGTCATGGAGCGCTTCGAGCCCGTCGTCCTCGAACGCCGCCCCGACTGGGTGCTCGTCGTCGGCGACGTCAACTCGACGCTCGCGTGCGCGCTCGTCTGCTCGAAGATGGGGGTGCCGGTGGCGCACGTCGAGGCCGGGCTGCGCAGCCGCGACCGCGCGATGCCGGAGGAGGTCAACCGCCTCCTCACCGACCAGCTCTCGGAGCTGCTGCTCACGCCTTCGGAAGACGCCGACCGCAACCTCCGCGCCGAGGGCATCGCGCCCGAGAGAATCCGCCTCGTCGGCAACGTGATGATCGACTCGCTGCTCAAGCACCTCGCGCTGTCGGAGCGGTCTGACGCGCGCGAGCGGCTCGGCGTCGCGGGGCGCGACTACGCGGTCGTCACGCTCCACCGCCCCTCGAACGTCGACGACCCCGCCGTGCTCCGCCGCATACTCCGCGCTCTGGCGCGCCTGAGCCGCCGCCTCCACGTCGTCTTCCCCGCCCACCCGCGCACCGAACGCAACATCAGGGAGTTCGGGCTCGACAAGGAGGCCGGGCTGTGGGGCGACTTCCGTCTCGTCGAGCCGCTCGGCTACCTTGACTTCCTGCGGCTCTACAGCGGGGCTCGGCTCGTGCTGACCGACTCGGGCGGCATACAGGAGGAGACGACCGCGCTCGGCATCCCCTGCCTGACGCTCAGGGAGAACACCGAGCGCCCCGTCACGGTCGAGCTGGGCACGAACCGCGTCGTCGGCACGGACGAGGAGAGAATCGTCTCGGAGGCCGAGGCCGCGCTGCGGCGCGCGGGGGGCGGCGAGCCGCCGCGCGTGCCGCCGCTCTGGGACGGCCGCGCCGCCGAACGCGTCCTCGACGCGCTGCTGGAGAGGACGCGCGAGCTGCGGCCGGGCGGCTTTTAGACCGAACGACTTTCAGGCCGCGGCGGGCGGGGGTAGAATGGGCCGTCGCACGAAACCCCCTCCCATTACGTCGAGAGCGCGAGGAGTAAAGGATGGAGACGCGTGAGCGTGAGAGGCTGTCCGCCGAGGAGGTGGCGAACTGCGTGACGCACGGGCTGGGTCTGGCGCTGAGCGTGGCGGGGCTGGTCGCGCTCGTCCTGCTCGCGTGGCCCGGCGGCGACGCGTGGCTCGTCGCGAGCTGCGGCGTCTACGGCGCTTCGCTCGTCACGCTCTACCTCGCCTCGACGCTCTACCACGGGGCGCGCTCGCCGCGCGCCAAGAGCCTGCTGCAAGTCCTCGACCACTGCGGCATCTACCTGCTCATCGCGGGCACCTACACGCCTTTCACTCTCGTCACTCTGCGCGGGCCGTGGGGCTGGACGCTGTTCGGGCTGGTCTGGAGCCTGGCGCTGGCGGGCATCGCTTTCCGCGTCCTCTGCGGCACGCGCTTCCGCGCCGTGGCCGTCGGCTCTTACGTGCTGCTCGGGTGGCTGTGCGTCGTCGCCGTCAAGCCGATACTTGAGACCGTCCCCCTCGGGGCGCTGGCGTGGATAGCGGCCGGCGGGCTGGCCTACACGACGGGCGTCTTCTTCTTCGCGTCCAAGCGCATCCCGCACAACCACGCCATCTGGCACCTCTTCGTCCTCTGCGGCAGCGTCTGCCACTACGTCGCCGTCGTGCTCTACGTCGTGCCGCCGCGCGGCTGACCCGCGCCCTCACCCTCCGCTTGAGTTGAGACCGAAGTCGGAAACCGGAAACTTCCGGAAAGTTTAACGGACATGACAAACGAAGAGATTGAGAAGACGATGCAGTTTATTTTAGAGCAGCAGGCTCAATTCGCCGCCAGCCAGCAACTCATCTCAGAGCGGCAGGCTCAATTCGCCGCCGGTCAGCAGCTCATCTCAGAGCAACAGGCTCAATTCGCAAACGACCGGCAGTTCATTTTAGAGCAGCAGGCTCAACTGACGGCCGAGCAGCAGCAGGCTGCCGAGCGCGTGTCCCGGCTCGAAACGAACATGGCGGAGATGGCGCGGGCGCAGACGCAGACGAGCGAAGCCGTCACCGTCATGGCCCGGGAGCAGACGCGCACGAATGAGGCCATCGACGGCATGAGGAGGTCGCAGACACACCTGAACGAGGTTGTCGCCGTCATGTTGGACACGCACAGGCACACGGAGGAGAAGCTTGACGCGTTCATCGGCGTCCTGGAGAGGTACATCAGCGAAGGCAGGAACGGGAAGGCCGGCGAGCAGGACGACCCGGGGAAGCGGCCGGGCGCTTAGCGCGGCGGCGGCGCGCGGCCTTATGCTTCCGGCGGGGCGTAGGCGTCGCCCAGTTCGGCGACGCGCGCGAGCTGTTCGATGCGTCCGCGGAGGGCGCGCGTGAAGCAGTCGGCCTCCCGGGGGGTCGCGCCGCTGACGAGCAGCCCCTCGCGCAACTGCGCGTCGGTGACGCGCCCGAGGTAGCGCATGAGCCAGCGCACGTCGCCGACCTTGATGCCCTCGGTCGCCTCGTCCGTGCGCTGCCCCGTGTAGCCCCACTGGACGAGCCCGTCGGCGACGCCGCGCACGAAGTCCGGGTTCTGCGCCGCGAAGCCCTCACAGTCCCACTTGGTGCGCGTCAGAGGGCTCCCCGTCTTCCCCATCGAAGCGCCCCAGTCGATGATGAGGTAGCGCGCCTCCGTAGTCCCGTCCGGCAGCCCGTGCTCGAAGACGGCCGTGTTCGAGCCGCGCGCCACGTCCCGCACGTCCTTGTTGTCCCAGTTCGACACGAGCATCGTCAACACCTTCAACCCCGCCAGCTCCTTCGTGCCCGCGAAAGGGTTGTCGTCCCACGACCAGCCGTGCTCGTCGAAGAGCTTGCGCACGCCCTCCTCGTCCAGCTCGAAGCGCGCGTCGCTGAAGGTCATGTCCTCCGCGACGCACGAGCGGGCGCGCCCCAGGCTCTCCGCGCCCTCGATGCGCCCCTCGGGGACGTAGTAGGCGGCCTCGACGTGGTAGCCCGCGGCCCAGGCCACGCGCGTCGTGAACGTCTCGCTCTTCACCTCGTCGCCCCACTTCACGCGCCAGCGCAGGCCGCGCGCGTCGCGCACCGTCATGCACGGGTTCGAGCCCGTGTCGTGCTCTTCGACGAAGCGGAAGGGCGGCCGGGGCTCGCGCCCACGCCCGCCGGGGCCGGCGCGGAAGTCCAGCCGCTCGACCTCGCCGGGGTCGGCCCAGAGCGAGACCTTGCGCGCGCGCAGGGGGCGCTCCCGCGCCGTCCAAATCTTGTAGCGCGACTTCGCCCACCAGAAGAGGTAGACGACGATGACGCCGGACGCCGTCCCGATGGCGGCGATGTAGAAGATGGTCGACGCCTTCGGCATCAAGACCATGAACAAAGAAGTCATAAAGTCCGACTACTATAACATTCACCCCGCCGCGAGCGCCGGTCTCTACGCCGTGGGCGCGGGCACGCCGGCCCGCCGTGAGCACGTCGGCGCGAAGACTGAGAGACTTTTAAATCCGAGGTTGAGTTAAAGCGAAAGGTCGGAAGCGTGCCGCTCGCACGATTCGGCGGGCCGGTGCGGACGCAGCCGCGGGGGGAAGTATTCAGCTTTCGAGCCGCCCTTCGATGACGAAGAAGCCGGCCTCGCCGCCGCCCGAGGTGACGTTGACGACGGGCGAGTCGGAGAGTCGCACCATCACGCCCTCGACGCGGCCGCGGAAGAGGAACGGGTTCGCGTCCACGTACATCCGCTGCAAGCACCACGCCGACTCGCCGAAGACGGGGAAGACCTCCGTGTGTAGCTCGACGGCCTCCTGCACCACGTAGTCGGACGCGAGCGCGTGTGCGAGCGCCTCGTCCCACTCCGACTCCGACGTGGCCGCGCCCAGGACCAGCCCGCGCCCGCCGTAGTCGTCGTTGGGCTTGAGCACGAACGCGGCGCGGTCGCCCCGCACGTGCTCGATCAGGTCTACGACTCGTCCGCCGCGCCCCGCCCGGCCCTCCGCCACGCGCCGCGTCCAGGGCACGCACGACGCGACGACTTCGCGCTCGGCCGGCGTGAGGCGGCGCTCGCCCCACTCGCCGGTCAGCAGCTCGAAGGCGGCCTTCTTGTGCAGCGGCTTGCAGCGGAAGGAGTTGACGAGGCAGACGCGGCCGTCGGCGTAGGCGCGCAGCAGCGGGTGCGACTCGCCGCAGCGCGTCAGCAGCTCGTGGATGACGACGCGCTTGTAGACGACGTCTATCTCGAAGTCGCCGCGGCGCAGACGCCCGCCCGCGTACTCCAGCTCGTCGGGCGAGCAGACGACGGTCGGCACGCCGCGCGCGGCGAAGTATTCCCGCAGCAGCTCGAACTCGCCCGCGGTCGGCAGGCCGTCCCAGTCGACGCCGGCGACGTTGGGCGGCGTGCGCGCGCCGCCCCACTCGCGGAAGGTCTCGACGAGCGAGGCGAGGAGCGCGGCCGCCGGGTCGAACTGCCGCAGGCGGTAGCGGCGGGCGAAGCGCCGCATCGCCTCGACCCCGAAGCCCACCTCGTTGAGCGCCGCCTGGTCGGACAGGCTCGAAGGGTTCTCAGCGTTGTACTCGACGAACTTGACCGAGTCGCCGTGGACGAAGGCGTCGAGCCGCCCCGTCACCGAAGGGCAGGCGTAGCCCGGCTCGACGAGCGCGAGCCTCGTCTCAAGCTCGCTCATCCCGACGCGCCCCATCAGCGCGGGGTCTTCCGTCATCGCCGCGGACATCTTCTCGAACGCGCCCGCCAGCGTCTCCGACGCGTGTACCAGACGCACGTACTGCGACGCGTCGAGCAGGTGCGGCCTGAGCGACACGCCGACCTCGCGCCCGCCGTAGACCAGACGCCGCTCGCGCATGGCCTCCCTCAGACGCGCGAACAGCCCCGCGCCCAGACCCTCGTCCGACGCCAGCAGCTCGTGAAACTCGGCAATCGCCTGCTCTCTCATGGCCGCAAACATTAACAGAGAAGGGCGGGGGAAGATAAAGGGTGAAGGCGGGAGGATGAAGGCGGAAGTTAATACCGTCTTCACTTCGTCCTTCCGCCTTCCGCCTTTCACTCGGGGTGGAGCTTGAGCCACTCGGCACGCAGCATGAAGCTGCCGCCGGTGACGACGCGGTCGCCGACGAACAGCCCTTCGAGCACGGGGTAACGCCCGCCCGCCTCCGCGCCCAGCCTGACGGGGCGCATCACGTACGTGTTCGGGTCCGAGGTGGCGAGGAAGACGACCGCGCGGCCGCCGACGGTCTGCACCG
>DASVSK010000664.1:0-2579 GCA_036388135.1 Pyrinomonadaceae bacterium
TGAGAGACGAGCTGGGCGGGTCTGTGAGACTGCTGCTGACGCTCTACCCGAAGACGGACTTCGCGCTCCTGGACGTGCTGCACCCGGAGGCGTCGAAGGGCGCGGGGCTCGCGGCCGTCGCCGGCGAGCAGGGGCTCGCGCGCGAGGAGGTGATGGCCGTCGGCGACAACTTCAACGACCTGGAGATGCTTGAGTGGGCGGGGACGGGCGTGCTGATGGGCAACGCCGACCCGTCGCTCGGCGAGCGGGGGCGCTTCCACGCCACCGCCACCAACGACGACGACGGCGTCGCCGCCGCCATCGAGAGATTCGTTCTTAAAGAAGTAGACAGTAGTCAGTAGTCAGTAGTCAGTAGCGCTTCGCGCCGCGGCCGCTGACACTGATACTCGGACGACTCGCTGACGAAGGCTTTTCTACTGTCTACTGTCTACTGTCTACTGACTACTTCAGAAGGAGACTTATGGCAAAACGCATCGCGAGAATCGAGACCAACGTGGGCACCATCCGCTTCGAGCTGCTGGAGGAAGACGCGCCGAAGACGACGGAGAACTTCCGCCTGCTGGCCGAGGCGGGCAAGTACGACGGCGTCATCTTCCACCGCGTCATCAAGGGCTTCATGATTCAGGGCGGCGACCCCGACGGGACGGGGCGCGGCGGCCAGTCGGCGTGGGGCGGGCGCTTCGACGACGAGATAAACCGCTCGTCTGAGCTATACCGCGGCGCTTACGAGCGCGGCACCGTGGCGATGGCTAACGCCGGGCCCAACACCAACGGCTCGCAGTTCTTCATCATGCACTCCGACTACCCGCTGCCGCCCTCCTACACCAAGTTCGGCCGCGTCGTCGAGGGCCAGGACGTCGTCGACAAGATCGCCACCTCGGCGACCGACCGCGGCGACCGGCCGCAGTCAGAGGTGAGGATGGAGAAGGTCACCATCGAAGAAGAGTAAAAGGCAGTAAATAGTAAATCGTCAATCGCGAATGGACTGGGCTTCTTTCCGTTCACGATTGACGATTTACTATTTACTATTCGGGCTTATTTCGCGCCGGCCTTCTTGAGTATCTCGACGACCTTAGCCTGGCCGTTCTGCTCCGCGAAGGCGAGGGCGGTGCGGCCGTCCTCGTATTTGGCGTTGACCTCCGCGCCGCGCTCGATGAGGAGCTGGGCGGTGGCGGCGAGCCCCTTGTTGGCGGCGGCGATGAGCGCGCTGAAGCCTTTCGGCGTGCGCGCGTTGACGTCGCCGCCCTTCGCCAGCAGGACTTCGAGCGTCGGCACCCGGCCGTAGGCCGCGGCGAGGATGACGGGCGTCATCCCGGCGTCGTTGCGCGCGTTGACGTCCGCGCCCTTCGCCAGCAGCGCCTCGACCACCTCGTAGGCCGCGGGGCGCGAGGCGGCGAAGAGCAGCGCCGTGCCGCCGCCGTTGCCGCGCGCGTTCGCGTCAGCGCCCTTCTCCAGAAGCATCCGCACGACCGCGGCGTGCCCCTGCGTCGCCGCCTTCATCAGCGGCGTGTCCTTGTCGCCGTCGAGCGCGGCCGCGTCCGCGCCGCGTTCGAGCAGCAGCCTGACCACGTCGGCGTGCCCGAACCAGGAGGCCCACGTCAGCGGCGTCCACCCGTCGTCGGCGCGCGCGTTGGCGTCCGCGCCCCCGGCGAGCAACTCCCCGGCCACCGCCGCGAACCCGTTCGCCGCCGCGAAGGTGAGCGCCGTCCGGCCGTCCCTGTAGCGCGCGTTGACGTCCGCGCCCTTCGCGAGCAGAGCGCGCACCACCGGCAACTGCCCCGAAGAGGCCGCGAACATCAGAGCCGTGCGGCCGTCGCCCGTCTTCGCGTTCGCGTCCGCCCCGCGCCCGACGAGCGCCTGCGCGGTGGCGGCGTCGCCCGACTCGGCCGCGACCATCAGCGCCGTCACGCCGTCGGCGCAGCGCGCGTTGGCGTCCGCGCCTTTGGCTAGGAGCGACTGCGCCGCCCCCGCGTTCTTCGCCGCGACCGCGTAGACGAGCGCCGCGCAGCCCTCCTTCGAGCGCGCGTTCGCGTCCGCGCCCTGCCCGAGCAGCTTCGACGCCGCGGCCGCGTCGCCGCTCCCGGCGGCCGCGAGCAGGCGGTCGTTGGCCGTGGCCTTCGGCCCCACCCTGACGGCGGGCGGCTTCGGCTTCGCGGAGACGACCACGCGCTCCTTCTTCGGCCGGACGGCGAACTGCCCGACGCCGCCCGTCAGGTCGCCCTGCGCGAACGCCGCCGAGGCCAGCAGGAAGGAGGCGCACGCGGCGAGCGTCACGCGCGCGCGAGTCTTCGGCTCAAGTCTGTTTCTGTATCTCATAACTTCAAAGGGTTCGGGCGCGCGCCGCTTCAGGGGAGCGCCGCGACGGAGTGGTTGATGGGGCCGTGGCCGCGGCCGAGCCCCGGCGCGCGGCGTATGGCTTCGGTGACGTAGCGCTTGGCCGCCCCGACCGACTCCTCCAGGCTCATCCCGCGCGCGAGGCAGGCGGCCATCCCCGCGGCGAGCGTGCAGCCCGTGCCGTGCGTCGAGGTCGTCCGGATGCGCGGGGCCGTGAACGTCGTCACGCGCCCGTCGTCGTCGAG
>DASVSK010000665.1:0-2102 GCA_036388135.1 Pyrinomonadaceae bacterium
AGCCAGACGAAGAGCCAGGCGAGCGGCAGGAGGAGCAGGAGGGCTGTCGGCGCGAGCCGACGCGAGACCGTCGGCGCGAGCCGACGCCCGGCGCGCGGCCCGAACCGCGAGGCGCGAGGCGCGAGCCGCGTCTCGCGCGGCCTGCGTCCCAACGGAACCTTGTTTCGGGGCGCGAATCTCATCTGCCTTCAGAGCCCGAGGATGGAGCCGGTCGGCTTCTCCGCGGGGTCGGGACGGCCGCCCGACTCCGCGGCGGGTCGAGCGGGGACGCCCGGCTGCTCCTGCTGCCGGGGCGCGGCGATGGCCGGGGCCAGCGGCGCGCGGTATCCCGACGGCACGCCCGGCATCTCGCCGAAGACCTGCGCCGCCAGCAGCTCTATGTCGTAGCCCTCGTGCCGCACGCGCTCGTCCACGTAGAGCAGCGAGAGGCCCATCATCCAGACGGGCGCGAGCAGGATGGTCGACGCCTGCCCCAGCGCCGCCGAGCTGACCGTGTACCACGCCGGCACTCGCGTCGCGTCCAGCTCGAAGGGGTTGACGCCGTTCAGGTACGCGAACCAGCCCAGCGGCACCAGCAGCAGTATCCCCGCCGAGTACCACGCGAAGCCCGTGAACAGGAACATCCCCATCAGGCGGCGGACGTTCCCGCGCGCCAGCTCCGCGCTGCGCCCGATGGAGTCGAGCACGCCGCGCCCCTCGACCATCAACACCTGCGGCACGTAAGCCACCCGCCCCGCCACGAGGAAGAAGACGCAGAGCATCAGGACGAGCCCCGCGAAGCTCGTCAGCAGGAAGAAGAGCACCGCGAACCACTGCGCCCCCGCGGCCGGGGTCGTCGCCATCATGACGCCCACGCCGAAGAGCGCCACCGTCAGGACCAGCAGCCCCACGAAGAGCGCCGCCACCCCCGAGATGAGCAGCCAGAAGAGGACGACCGCCGAGGCGCGGAACAGCGCCCAGGAGCGCGAGCGCACGCTGCGGTAGATGAGGCGCGTCGTGACGGGCTCGCCCCAGAGGAGGTGCATCACGAGGTTGCGCGAGGCCCCGCCCACCACCGTCAACTGCGCCAGCAGCCCGAAGACGTAGACCGCCAGCCCCAGCACCGCCCCCAGGAAGTAGACGACCACGCGCCCCTCGCTCCCCGCCGCCGACATCGCGCGGACGCAGACGAGCAGCAGCACCCACCCCGCCGCCGAGACGACGACGGGCGGCACGCTGGCGCGTATGAGTGCGCCGAAGTGCCGCCGGTAGAGCCGGACGGTGCGGTCGATCAGGTCGCCCGCGCCGAGCGGCGTCAGTTGCAGTTGTTTGACGGCGAGCGTCGCCAAGGTTCGTCCGCTCCGCGACCCGAAAGTCTTAAGCCCCTGTGAGTTGCGCCGCGGATTGTAGCACACGGCGCGCGGGGGCCGGGCCGGCGTCTCCGACTGCCGACGGCGGGGCGCGGCGCGGCGTCATGCGGCGTCAAACACGTAGCGCGGTTGTGCCGAAACTTATTCAAAAATTTGAAGGCACCTTCAAAAATTCGTTTTTCCGGTGGCGGAGTCGAGCCGACGGCGTCCCGGCGGGCACCGCGCCCGCTCGCTTAAGTCCTGTGTTTTTCCGACTTAGGGCCCGGAATCGGGAATACCCGGCGAGGTGGCCTTCGAGTTGCTTCATTCGGGCAAGGGCAATCCTGTTTAGCAATGTGCCTTCGACTAAACACCAGAAACTTCTAGTAAGGTTAAGCAAACGAAAGGAATGGTTAGCATGAGAAATCCGATACGTCTCGTGACCGTGATGCTGACGCTGGCGATCTCGCTCTTTACGGCGATGAGCGCGGCGGCGCAGAACTCCACGACGGGATCGATTGAGGGTACCGTCGTCGACGTTAACGGCGCGGCGGTGCCGGGCGTGACCGTGACGGCCACCAGCCCGAACCTGATCCGCCCGCAGACGGCGACCACCAACGAGGAGGGCGTCTACCGCCTCGGCAACCTCCCGCCGGGTCGCTACTCGGTGGTGATCGAGTCCTCGCAGGGCTTCGCCAGGTTCGAGCAGACGAACGTCGAGGTCAACCTGTCGAGGACTTCGACCGTCGCCGTCTCGCTCCGCCCCGCGGGCGC
>DASVSK010000666.1:0-2569 GCA_036388135.1 Pyrinomonadaceae bacterium
ATCTTCTACCCGCCCGAGACGAGGAAGACGTCCCACGCCCAACGCCCCGCCTTCGCGCCCTTCGCGTCGCCCACCTTCGCGCGGTAACGGAAGCGGTTGCCGTGCTCGTCAATCTTCTTCGACTCTTTGTAGTCGAGATGCAGCCGCGCCACCCCGAGCGAGGCGGGCGTGTGCAACTCCGACGGCTGCGAGACGCCGTCGTGGTTGGCGTCGCGCCACAGCCGCAGGTGAGCGAAGACCGCGTCGCGCGCGTCGACGAAGCTGTCCGAGTTGCCGCCCGCGCCCGGCCGGTCGAACCCCGCGAGCGCGAGGAAGCCGTTGGGAGCCGGCGAGGGCGGCTGCGGCGTGATATTGCCGAACAACTCCCGGCCGCTGCCAATCGCCCCGTCGCCGTCGCGGTCTAAGGCGAGCCACGCGTCGTCCGCGCCGGCCGCCGTCCACGAGAGGCGCTCGGCCACGCCGTCGGCGTCGAGGTCGAAGCTCACCCCTTCACGCGGGCCGGTCAGGGCGAAGCCGTCGCCGGCCACGTCCACCAGCACGGGCGTGTCGCCGGAGCAGATGCCGTCGAAGCATACTTTCAGCGCCCCGCACGGCGGGTTGCACGGCGGCCCCTCCTCGCCGCCACCGCCCGGCGTCGGCGTCGGGGTAGCCGGGCAGCAGGCCCCGCCGTACTTTTGCGAGTTGTACTCATACGTGTCCTGGCAGACTACAGGCCCGGACACTTTGTAGCAGCCGTCGGCGAATACCGTCCCCGGCGGGCAGTTGGGGGACTGACAGTTCCAATTGCAAGTCTGTATCTGGGTATCGGGGAGCGTGCCGCGCTCCTCCACGCAGCAGGGGGCGGGCTGCGGCGACGGGCAGGGCTCCGGCGTCGGGGTCGGCGTCGCGGCGGCGCATGTAGAATCGATGAAGCTCTCCTCACAAAAAAATTCCACCCCGTCGGCGACACACGGTTTTGGTTGGTATCTTATCGAGCCGCAAGACCCGGCCGAGTCGGAACATGATGTTGGCTGAACAATGTTTCTCAGCCCTCCGCAAGGACAACCTTGGTCTTCGGCGCGTTTTAACTGAGAGCAGGGGGACGTGCAGCAGATGTCCTGTCTCACCGCCGGGGCGGGTGAAGCGGATTTACCAAAAAAAAAGGCCGGCGCGAGGCTGGCCGGCGGGGGAGGTATGTTGCGAGAGAAGCTATGTCCGGGAAATAACTCCGCAGCGGGTATACCGCGGACGCCGCCCCCACGGCGTCGCTATCGCCTACCCCGCAAGGGGCGTTAGCCCCTCGCTCTTTTATCTCCGGCAGCGGCCTCCCGTCGCTGCCCACGAACCCCGTCCCGTCGCCGAAGTTTAATCCGTTAAAAATGAACTCAATTTTTTTCGGATTGGTCAATACGCCCTTGGCCCTGACGCGCTTCCAACTGTCAACCTCATCGGCGCGCAGCGAGAGGACGACTACCCCGCCGGGCTGGAGCGGCACGTCGTCAGGCCGCACGGGCTCGCTTATAGAGACTAGCGCGCCGCGTCCATAACTGAGCGTGTAGCCGACGTTGTGACCGTTAGGCGCGAACACGTCCGGCAGGTAGACGGAGATGTCGAATTGGTAGATGGGCTTCGTCCCAGTGTTGGTGACTTCGACCTCCAGGTCGCCGAGCCAGTCCTCGTTCTCCGCGTCCTTCAGCTTCTCCGGCTTCCTGACCTTCACCTTGATCGGCAGGTGCTTCGGTATCCTATACGCCACCTCCCGCCCCCTCTTCTCGTCCGACTGCGCCCCGCCGAGCGAGAGCCCGAAGGCGGGGACGAGCGAAAGCAGCGAGAGGGCGATTAGCGGGAGGAGGTTTTTGCGACTAAACATCGTGCGGAAGCTGTGAGCGTTCATGCCGTCTCTCCTTTCGAGAGGTCTGTGAGTCCGACAACACCCGTGAGGGCTTCGGCCGAGGTCGCGGCCGAACGCCCGACTTATACGCCCCTCGTGGCGAAGCGTCAACGGTTATCGACAAGCGGCTTCAAGTCGGCGGCTTCCTGTCGCCCCCAAAACGAGCCGTCCGCGAAACGCGCCTCCTGCACCCCTATCGTCACCTTGAACTGGCCGTTGAGTTCGCCGTCCTTCGCCAGGGCTTTGAATAGGGGAGGGGGTACAGAGTCGGAATCTCTATGACTTTGGCACTGTCAGCCTCGGCCCAGAAGTTGGCGAAGGGGAGATTATCCTCCAGCAAGACCTTCGTGGGGTCGTCGAGGCTCACTATCGACCACCGGAGCTGCACCGAGTTCACAGCCTTCCTGCTCCGGTTCTTAACCGTCCCGCCCTTTCCTCTCAAGTAAATTTAGTTGCGCGCGGCAAGAGCCGGGTGCTACAGTGCGCGTCCACCGACACGCGAGAAGCCAGCGCCTCACCCCGCCAGGTGGCGTCTTCAAACATAAAAAGTTTCCGTCCGAGAGCCCTCACGCGGGCCTCGGACTTTGCCGCGCGCCCCGACTTCACCGCCATGCCGTTCGGCGCGCGAGGCGGCACGACCCGGCCGCCCGGAGACTAAGACATGAACGGCAACGCTTTCGTCTTCGGCGCGAAGCCTCG
>DASVSK010000667.1:0-2570 GCA_036388135.1 Pyrinomonadaceae bacterium
GTCGACGACCTCGTCAAGAGCTACTTCCGCAAGCGCCTTGTGCGGAGCCTCGCGGCGTCGGCCGGGCGGAGTCTGGGCGAGGAGGAGGTGGACGGGCTGACGGCCGAGCGCGAGGGCGGGTGCCTGCGCGGGTGCGCCGTCTCCGCGCTCGTCTACCCGCTGAAGTCGGTCTTCCGCAAGGTCTTCTACGTCCTCGAATGGAAGCGCGCGGCCGACCTGACGAGCCGCACCTACCACTTCGGCCACCTCGTCGGCCACGCCCTGCGCACGCGCGCCGACGGCGCGAGCCCGCTCGACCTGCGCGGCGCGCGCGCCGTCGGCGAGGCGATTGAGGCGGTCTGCCGCGAAGCCCCCATCAAGCCGCTCGAAGCCGCCGTCGGCGGCACCTTCCGCAAGTCGAAGGGCGTGCTGCGCGGGGCGGCGTCGCTGCTCGCCGGGAGTCTGCGGCGCGAGCCCGCGCGCCCGGCCGGCGTGGCCGCGGCCGTCGAGCGCGTCGGGCCCGAGGAGGAGCGCGAGCTCGACCCCGTCGTCACACGCCTCCAACGCTCCATCGGCTCAGTCCCCGAAGAGCACTTCCGAAATTTACGCGCACACCTCGACGCTCGCCTCGGCCTGACGCCCGGCGGGTGAGCCCTTTAGTAGAACGCTTCGAGGTTGCAGACGGCGACGGAGAGTTCGCGGTCGTCGCGGCCGTCGGGGTCGTCGGGGCGCGGCCGCCAGGTGCGGTCGGCGCGCAGTTCGAGTTCGTAGTCGGCGGCGGCCGAGAGTTCGTCGGGCACCGCGAGCGTCAGTTCGAGCCAGCCATGGCGGAAGAGCGAGAGCGCGCAGAGCGCGCGGCCGTTGAGGCGGAGTTCGAGGCCGAGCGGGCGCTCGCCGAGGTCGGGGATGTGCGAGGTGAGGTCGAGCCGCAGGGCGGAGAGCGAGGGCGCGCGGAAACGCAGGCGCGCGCGCGACTTCATCCAGCGCGCGACCGGGGGCAGCACGTTCGGGTCGTGCCAGCCGTCGTCGAACTCGGCGGCGCGGTCGAGGCAGAAGGCGCGCGGTGCCTCCTCCGAAGCGCCGGGAGCCGCGAGTCCCAGGAGCGCGGAGCGGTCGCGGTGCTCGTTGTAGAAGGGGCCGAGCGGCGCGGCGGAAGCCTTGACGAAGACGTAGAGGCCGCTCTTGGGGAGGCGGACGTGCAGGTCGGAGATTTTGCCGAAGACGTAGCCCATCGCCATGTCGAAGGCCCGGCGCTCGGGATGCGAGAGCCCGCGCAGGTACTCGACGAAGTCCGGCTCGAAGGGCAGCCCGTACTCGTCGCGCTGCTTGACGAACTCGTCGGATGAGAGGCAGAGCGCGTAGCGCGGCTCCCAAGCGACGTGCGCGAAGAAGCGCCGGAATCGCGCGGCGTGCTCCTGCTCCTCTTCGAGCCCGACGTGGCCGTCGACGGCGACGAAGCGCCGCAGCTCCTCCTCCGACATCTCCTCGTAAGACTTCTGCGCGCGCCGGTCGGTGCACTCGATGCCGTGGAGCGTCACGCCGCCGGGGCGCAGCACGCGCGCGACCTCGGCGAGCACCGCGTCCTTGTCCCTGAACTCGACGTGGCCGAGCACGTCGAGGCTCACGACGTAGTCGAAGGAGTCGTCGGCGAAGGGGAGGCGCGCGAGTTCGGCCGGGCAGGCGAGGTCGTAGCCGTTGCGCCGCGAGGCGAGCGCGCACTCGGGCGAGAGGTCGACGCCCGTGAGCGTGACGCCCTTGCGCTTGAGGAGCGCGAGCATGCCCGCGCCGCAGCCGAGGTCGAGCACCGCGGAGCCGGCGCGCACGTTGTCGTAGACCCACATCGTCCGCGCGAAGCGCATGTCGAAGCGGTCGAGCGCGCGGAAGTAGCGCGCGTCGAGCACCTCGTCCGACACGAACTTCGTCCGGTAGAACTCCGAGAGGTCTTCGACCCCCGCGCGTCGATAAAGGTCGTCGGACATAGTTAAGTAGACAGTAGACAGTAGACAGTAGACAGTAGAAAAATCTTCGCCAGTCGAATCGTCCGCCTGTCAGCGTCAGCGGCCGCGGCGCGGAGCGCTACTGACTACTGACTACTGTCTACTGCTTTTCCAGTGCTTCGAGGCGCGCTTCGAGCTGGCGGCGGGCGCGGTCGTGCATGACGGCGGCCTCGCCCGCTTCGAGCGAGAGCTGTTTGAAGCAGACGCGCTGCTCTTCGAGCACGGAGTCGAGGCGGCCGCGAACTTCGTCGCGCTGCGCCTCGGCCAGCCGCTCCAGCCCCTCGGCGAGGGCCTGCCGCACGCCCGACTCGAAGCGCGCCTCCGCCTGCGCGAGCCGCGCCTGTAGCTCGGAGACGCGCGCCCGGTCGGCCTCCGCCTCCGCGCGCAGCGCGGCGACGATCTCCGACTGGAGCCGCGCCAGCGCCTGCTCGTGCGCCGAGAGCGCGGCGCGCGCGTCGCCGAGCGCGTGGTGGACGGCCGAGTTGAAGTTGACCTGCTCCCAGGTGAACCAGTGCGCGGCGCGCGCGACGAGCCGCTTGAGCCAGAGTTCGAGCCGGGCGGCCGCGCCCCGCCTGTAGCTGAGCATCGGCGGCA
>DASVSK010000668.1:0-1526 GCA_036388135.1 Pyrinomonadaceae bacterium
TCGGAGTAGCCGATGACCTTGACGGGGAAGTTCGCCGAGGCGGCGAGCGACTCGGCCTCCGTGCGCAGCTCCTCGTTCCGGCCGGCGAGGAAGATGGCCTGCACGTCCAGCTCGCCGCGCACCAGCTCGCGGAAAATTTGCGGGATGTTGCCGCCGCCGACCCAGCCGGCGTTGACGAAGACGGTGAACTTCTGCGGGTCGAGCCCCAGCTCGCGCCGCGCCGCCTGCGCCGAGCGCTCGTCGGGCAGCTCGAACTTCGGGTGGACGGGCATCCCCGAGACCTTGATGCGCTCGGGGCGGACACCGTAGTCGATCAGTTGCTGCTTCGCCTCCTCGCTCGCCACGAGGTAGAGCGTCACGTCGTCGCAGGCCCAGCCCTTCCAGAAGCCGTAGCAGGGGTCCGTGACGACGGTGACGAGCGGAATCCTGCCGGCGAGTCCCAGCTCCTTGAGCACCCGCGCGAAGGCGTGCTGCGTCAGGGGGTGGACGCTGACGACGACGTGCGGGCACCAGCGCTCGAAGAGGTCGCGGATGTAGGCGAGCGAGCGCCGGTAGAGGTAGCCGCGCGCCTCCGGGCGGAAGCGGTTGACGCCCCAGTAGAGGTATTTCATCCAGTGCTGGCGGTTCCGCAGCACCCAGTTGTAGAACGCCACCATCTTCGCCGAGAGGCGGTGCGACTCCTCGACCGCGCGCACGACCCGCACCGCGTACGAGTCGCCGTGGACGAACTTCTGCACGCCCGCGACGATGGCCGCCGCCGCGGACTTGTGCCCCCCGCCCGTGTCGGACGAGATGATAAGAATTTTCGGGACGTTCGTTCCTGACATCGCGCCGCGCCGCTGCCTCAAGCTTTGAGGGCGAGGCCGTCGGCCTGCTCGCCCTGCGTCCCGAGTTTTTTGCTCGCCTTCTTCATCTCGCGTTCGAGGCGCTTGATTTGAATCAGGTGCTTCGGGTTGAACGGGAGCGACGGGTAGTAGCTGTTCGACTCGTGTGTGCAGAAGCAGCCGTCGGCCGCCTCCTTGCGCCGCGCCTTCATCGCCTCCGTGCGCCAGAGCGACTGGAAGTTCCAGTCGTGGTCGCGGAGGTTCCCGACGGCCGCCTTGTTCTCGCAGGAGGAGACGGTGCCCTCGTCGTAGATGACCGCGCCCGCGGTGCCCGCGTAGCAGGTCATCTGCGCCTTCTGCTCGCGCTGCGCGCGGTCGATGAGGCCGTGCATGTAGATGTCGATGGCGGCCTTGAAGAAGCCGGCGTCGCCGCCGTAGTTGTTCTTCAACACGGCGTGGCGCGAGTCTTCGTCGATCATCCGCGCCAGCTTGGCGTAGCGCTCGTGGTCGATGTCGAGCTCGACGGGGTCGGCCGACGGCGGGCGGATGTAGTTGAAGTTGACCTTGTCGGGCTTCAGCTCATACTTCAGGAAGTCGTACCAGTCGAAGATGGTGTCCTGGTTCGTGTTCATGAAGCAGGTGCAGGTCTGGATGTCGAGACGGCCGTACTCGCGCTTTATCTGCTGGAGCTGCCGGGCCGTG
>DASVSK010000669.1:0-3766 GCA_036388135.1 Pyrinomonadaceae bacterium
CGAGACGGCGAAGCCGTAGCCGTAGTTGGGAGAGCTCAGCTCCGGCTTGGGCGAGAGCAGCGTCTTGACGTAAGCCTCCCCCACGAGCTTCCCGGAGCGCAGCGCCGAGGAGAAGCGCAGCAGGTCGCCGACGGTCGAGTAGCCGCCCCCGGCCGGCCCGCCGCGGATGACGTGCCGGAAGATGTTGTTGCGGAACCTGACGCCCTCGTCCGTGTACTCCTTCTCGTAGCCGACGGCTAGGTTCGTGTTGACCCGGTCGAGGTCGTAGGAGTCTGTGTTCGTCATCCCGGCCGGCTTGAAGATGCGCTCGCGCACGTAGTCGAAGTAGGTCTGCCCCGTCACGCGCTCGATGATCTTGCCGAGCACGAGGAAGCCCGTGTTGCTGTAGCGCGACTTCGTCCCCGGTTCGAAGGCGGGCGTATCGCCCTTCGCCAGCCCCATGAAATCGTCAACGGTGCGGAACAGCTCGCGCGAGCCCTCGCCGAAGCGGTCGTTCGAGAAGTAGCTCCCCAGCCCCGAGGTGTGCGTGAGCAGGTGCTTGATCCTGATCTTGGCGGCCGACTCCTTGTCGGGGAAGTCGGGCAGGAATTTGGCGAGCGGGTCGTCGAAGGAGAGCTTGCCCGCCTCCGCGAGCTGGGCGATGGCGACGGCGGTGAACATCTTGTTCATCGAGCCGAGGTTGAACTTCGTGTCGGCGCGGTTCGGTGCGCCGAAGTCCTTGTTCGCCTCGCCGTAAGCCTTCTCGAAGAGGACGCGGCCGTCCTTTGCCACCAGCACCGCGCCGGAGAATCCGTCAGCCTCCGCCACCTTGCGGAGGAAGGCGTCGAGTTCGCGCGTGACCTCCTCGTCCGACAGCCTCCTGGCCGCCCGCTGGCCGTCGGGCGGCGTGAACAGCAGCCCCATGCCGAGCCGCTCGATGCGGTGCGGCGGCTGCGGTTCGAGGAACATCGTCAGCCTCCACCACTCGCCCGCCAGCCGGCTCCGCAGTATCGCCTCCACCTGGCCGGGCTTGGGCTCGCCGACGGAGTGGACTTCGACGCCGCGCGTCTCGTCGTGGAGCGACGAGACGGTGTTGGCGCGCCCCTCGGCCGGCACGCGCGCGAGGGCGGCCGGGGTCAGATTCTGCTCCGCGTAAGAGCGCACCGCCTTGCGGTCGCCGGAATTGACCAGCTCGACGTACTCCCTGACGCGCCGCTCGGCCGCCGGGCCGGTGGACGCGGCCTGCTGCGCCGCCGCGGCCGCGGTCACGAAGGCGAGCATCAAAGCCGCCGCGCATAAACTAATCATTCGTCTCATCGGTTCGTTCCCTCTCCCTTAAATTGTCCCAGCCCGGACGGGCGTGCCCCTACCCGGCCGCACCGTGAGGCCCCGCCAACTGCCTTTTAACTTTGTGATGGTGCCGGTCGGATGTTACTTCCAATCCCGTGGCCGGTGACTGAAACTACAATCGGGTCACCCTCTTTACGCACACCGGCGTCGCCTTGTTTCAAAGTTCCGGCCCGGGCGGCCCCGGCGGCGGGAATTCGGGTGTGTCCGCGGCGGGGTGTTAGAAGGCCGGGGGCAGAGAAAATAAAGCCCGCCGTCTTTTATCCGAGACGACGGGCTTCGTTAATGTAAGGAAGCATTCTGCCGCTATTGTCGGGATGTCAAATTAGCGGTTGCGACTGTTGCCGCGCTGTCCGGCGGGTGATGGGCCAGTGTCGGGGTGCAGGTGTTCTGAAAACAGTTTGAGGATGCGCTTGTACTCGTCGGCCCAGCTGTCGGCGCGGTCGAAGGCGTGGTCTTCGACGGGGTAGGCGGCCAGCTCCCAGTTCTCCTTGCGCAGCTCGATGAGGCGCTCGACGAGGCGGACGGTGTCCTGGAAGTGGACGTTGGTGTCGACCATGCCGTGGCAGATGAGGAGCGGGCCTTTGAGCCCGGCGGCGAAGTAGATGGGCGAGCTGCGGCGGTACGCCTCGGGGTCGTCCTGCGGGTCGTTGAGGATGTTGGCGGTGTAGGGGTGGTTGTAGTGCGCCCAGTCGGTGACGGGGCGCAGGGCCGCGCCCGCGGCGAAGATGTCGGGCGTGGTGAACATCGCCATCAGCGTGATGAAGCCGCCGTAGGAGCCGCCGTAGAGCCCGACCCGGCGCGGGTCGACGCCGTGCTCGGCGACGAGGTAGCGGACGGCGTCGACGTGGTCGTCCAAGTCCTTGCCGCCCATGTGCCGGTAGATGCCCGTGCGCCAGTCGCGCCCGTAGCCGGCCGAGCCGCGGTAGTCGATGCTCAAGACCGTGTAGCCGCGCTCGACGAGGAGGTGGTGGAACATGTACTCGCGGTAGTAGCTCGACCACCACTTGTGTACGTCCTGTAAGTAGCCCGCGCCGTGGACGAACAGGACGGCCGGGCCGCCTCGCTGCTGAGCGGCCGCGGGCTTGTAGATGCGGCCGTGGACGGTCGCGCCGTCGCGCGCGCGGAAGCTGACGATGGCCGGGTCGGTCCAGTCGTAGTTGAAGAACTCGGGGATGGGCGAGGTCGTCACCTGTTTGACTTCGGGGCCCGGCGGGTCGGAGGCCCGCGAGTTCGCGGCGCGCGCGTCGGTCGCCTGCGCGCCCTGGTCGGGCGCGGGTCGGTTCGGCTGGAGGTAAAGCTCGGGCGGGCGGTTGGCGTAAGAGCGGACGACGGCGAGCGTGCGCTCGTCGGGCGAGATGTTGGCCTGGTTGTTGCCCGTCATCGTCGTCACACGCGTGCGCGCGCCGCCCGACGTGGGCATCACGTAGAGGTGGCGCTCGAAGAGGCTCCCCTCACTCGAAGTGAAGTAGAACTTCGTCTTGTCGGCGGAGAGGCGCACGTCCGAGACCTCGAAGCGGCCGGAGGTCAACTGCGCGGGCTCGCCCGCGTCGGCGTCCGCCGTGTAGAGGTGTGCCCAGCCGTCGCGCTCGGAGACGAAGTAGACGCGCCGGTTGTCGGGCAGCCATCCCAGGGTGAACGAGCCGGGGCCGCCGACCCACGCGTCGTCGTGGACGCTCGCGAGCACGCGCGTCTTCGCCGTCGCCGGGTCGAGCGCCAGCACCCACCGATCCTTGTTGTCGGCCGCGCGCGCCAGCATGGCCGCGCGCGAGCCGTCCTCCGACCACTGCAACTGGAAGAGCTGCACCTCGCGGTCGCGCCCCTGCTGCGCGGACTCGGTCTGCTGCCCCTGCGCCTGCGTGCGTGCGGGCGGCTGCTGCTGTTGCGACTGCGCCCCGGTCTGCTGCTGCGCCTGCGCGCCGGTCTGCCCCTGCTGTGACTGCGCCGACTGTTGCGCGCCGGTCTCGCGCTGCGCCGACTCGGTCGTGTTCTGCTCGGTGCGCGCCTGCACGCGCGGGGCGACCTCGGCGCGGGTGCCGGTCTCGACCCAGCGCACCTCGCCGGTCGCGACCGAGGCGAGGCCGAGGCGCGTGCGCCCCTGCGCGTCGCCGACCTTCGTGCGCGACTGTATGTCCTCGGTATAGCCGCCCTCCGTCACGTAGTTGGGGACGATGGAGTTCTTCCCCGACGAGGGCTCGCTCACGGTGAGGACGACGTGCGCGCCGTCGGGCGAGAGCAGGAGGCTCGTCACCGCCTGGCCGGCCGTGAGCGTGAACGGCTTGCGCCTGTCCTTCTCGCGCTCGCGCCGCTGTCGCTCCTGCGCCTCGCGCTGCTCGGCGCGCTCGCGGACGGCTTCGAGCAGCCGCCGCTCCTCCCTCTTCAGGAACTCCTGGCTCTCGCTCGTGCCGGCCGCGCGCGGGGGCGTCGCGGTGAGCGACAC
>DASVSK010000670.1:0-7529 GCA_036388135.1 Pyrinomonadaceae bacterium
CACGACGCGCGGCATGGGCGAGGAGGAGATGCGGCAGGTGGCGCGCCTCATCGCCGCCGTGCTCCACGACCCGGAGTCGGAGGAGGTGCGGGCGCGCGTCACCGAGTCGGTGCACGAGCTGTCGGCGCGCTTCCCGCTCTACACGCGCCGCCTGCGACTCCGCGCCGAGGCCGACGCGGTGGGCGCAGACTAGCGCGCTGCGCCGGAAGTTCTGTAAGCGGCAAACGCGAGCGGACGCCGGCCTCGAAGGACATCGACCCCGCCCGGCACTCCGAGTAAGACGCGCGCCACACTTCCCAAGGGACGCGAGCCAAAACAGCCGGCGGTCAGCCCGAAGGCGCGGCCTTTATACTGACCGCCGGCTCTTCTTTCCCACGCGTGCCGGAGCCGCCGGACGCCGGCCTTAAAAATTCTTCACCGCCGTCGAGCTTATGAACAGGAAAATTTCTGCCGCCCTCGTCGCCGCGCTGCTGCTCTCGGCACATCCCTCCTTCCGGAGTCCCGCGCGCGCGCAGTCGGCGTCGGGCGCGTCGTCGACTCCGCGGGCGGAGTCCCCCACGTGGATGAAAGACCTTGTGACAAAACTCGAAGCCGAGTTGGCGGCCAAACACGGCGACGCGCAGCGCGGTCGGGCGGCGCGGGGGCTCAGGCAGTTGGCGAGCTTCTGGCGCGTGGAGGACGGCGACGCCGCCGCCTTCGAAGGGTTCGTGCGCGCGAACTTCGCGGGCGACCAGGCGGCGCTCGACACGATGTTCGCGCGCTTCCAGCACAACCTGGAACAGCTCTCCGGCCACATGGCCGAGATCGGCCGCGAGTTCCGCGCGCAGACGGATTTAGAGCGCGGGCCCATCCTACCCTTCGACGACCTCTTCGCCGGATACGACCCCGGCGCGCACCTCTCCGAAGACCTCTTCCGCAACAAGCTCGCCTTCGTCGTCCTGCTCAACTTCCCTCTGACGACGCTCGAACAGAGGCTCGCCGAGGGCGAACGCTGGTCGCGCCGGCAGTGGGCCGAGACGAGGCTGGCGCATCAGTTCTCGAAGCGCGTCCCGGCCGAGGTCAACCTCGCCAACGCGCGCGACGCGGCCGAGGCCGACCGCTACGTCTCCGGCTACAACGTCTGGATGCACCACGTCGTCGGCGACGGCGGCCGCCGCCTCTTCCCCGCGCGGACGCGCCTGCTCACGCACTGGAACCTCCGCGACCAGATCAAGGCCGACTACGGCGACGCCGCCGACGGGCTGGCGAAGCAGCGCGCCGTCCAGCAGGTGCTGGAGCGCATCGTGACGCAGACCATCCCGGCCGCCGTCGTCGACAACCCGCGCTACGACTGGAACCCCTTCACCAACGAGGTGCGGCCGACGACCGCGCGCGACTTCGGCCCGGACGCGCCGGGCGCAGAACTCCCGGCCGGCGCGGCGCTCGACGCCCCCGAGGCCGACACGCGCTACGCCAAACTCCTCCTCGCCTTCCGCTCCGCGCGCCGCGTCGACCCCTACTCGCCGACCGCGCCGACGCACATCGCGCGCAGCTTCGACGAGGGGCGCGAGATTCCCGAGGCGCGCGTCCGCGAGATGTTCGAGCAGGTTCTCTCCTCGCCGCTCGTCGGTCAGGTCGCCGCGCTCATCGAGAGGCGGCTCGGCCGGCCGCTTAAGCCCTTCGACGTCTGGTACGACGGCTTCCGCCCGCGCGGCGCGCACACCGAGGCGCAGCTCGACGAGATAGTCTCGAAGAGGTACCCGGACGCCGCGGCCTTCGAGCGCGACATCCCGAACATCCTCCTCAAGCTCGGCTTCTCGAAGGAGCGTGCCGAGTCTCTGGCGGCCAACGTCGTGGTCGACCCGGCGCGCGGGTCGGGTCACGCGCTCGGCGCGGCCATGCGCTCGGCGAAGACGCACCTGCGCACGCGCATCGAGCGCGGCGGGATGAACTACAAGGGCTACAACATCGCCGTCCACGAGCTGGGCCACAACGTCGAGCAGACCTTCTCGCTCAACCACATCGACCACACGCTCCTCCAGGGCGTGCCCAACGCCGCCTTCACGGAGGCGCTCGCCTTCGTCTTCCAGCACCGCGACATGGAGCTGCTCGGCCTCTCGCGCCCCGACGCGCAGAGTGAGGCCGTGAAGACGCTCAACGACTTCTGGGGCACGTACGAGATCGCCGGGATGGCGCTCGTCGACATGCAGGTCTGGCGCTGGATGTACGAGCACCCCGAGGCGACGCCGGCCGAGCTGAAGGCGGCGATGCTCGCGACGGCGCGCGAGGTCTGGAACAGGTACTACGCGCCGGTCTTCAAGCGGCGCGACGTGGTGCTGCTCGCCGTCTACTCGCACATGATCAACTACCCGCTCTACCTGCCCAACTACCCGCTCGGCCACATGATCGCCTTCCAGATAGAGGAGCAAATGGGGCGCGCCGGCCGCATCGGCCCCGAGTTCGAGCGCATGGCGACCGCCGGCAACATCGCCCCCGACCTCTGGATGAAGAAGGCCACCGGCGCGCCCGTCGGCCCCGAAGCCTTGCTTAACGCCACCCGCAAGGCCGTCGCCGCGCTCGGCCCGGCCGCGAAGGACTAAACTAATTCACATGGATGGACAGGATTGACAGGATAAGGAAGACCGGATTCAAGATTTGGAAATTCAAATCTGACGTCGCGAAATTCTTAATCCTGTTCATCCTGTCTATCCATGTGAATTTGCCCCGGCTGCGGTAAAATAGCGGCGTGGAAGAGATTTTCGGCCCCGGCGGCCTCATCGCGCGCGCGCACCCCGAGTACGAGTTCAGACCCGGACAGGTCGAGATGGCCTCGGCCGTGCTGCGCGCGTTCGAGGAGCACCGCCACCTGATCGTCGAGGCGGGGACGGGGACGGGGAAGACGCTCGCCTACCTCGTCCCGGCGATTGCGGCGGCCGTCTCGCGCGGCGGCCGCGTCGTCGTCTCGACGGGGACGAAGAACTTGCAGGAGCAGTTGATGGAGAAGGACATCCCCTTCCTCCAGCGCGTGCTCCCGAAGAAGTTCTCGGCCGCCTACATGAAGGGGCGCTCGAACTACGTCTGCCTGAGCCGCGTCAAGCGCGCCGAAACCTCCCCGATCCTCGACGGCCTCAGCGACATAGACCACTTCGACGCCGTGCGCCGCTGGTCGCGCGACTCCGTCTCGGGCGACCGCGCCGAGCTGACGGAGCTTCCGGAGAATCTCACCTTCTGGCGTCACATCGACGCGCGCTCCGAAATCTGCACCGGTCAGAAGTGCGCCGAGTACGACGCCTGCTACATCACCCGGATGCGCCAGCGCGCCACAGACGCCGACATCGTCATCGTCAACCACCACCTCTTCTTCGCAGACCTGGCGCTGCGCGGCGGCGAGTTCGGGCAGGTCATCCCCGACTACTCGGCCGTCATCTTCGACGAGGCGCACCAGGTCGAGGACGTGGCCGCCGAGTACTTCGGCGCGCAGGTCTCGAACTTCCAGCTCGAAGACCTGCTGCGCGACTTGCAGATGCTCCCCGTCATGGACTCGGGTCTGAACCGCGAGCTGTCGCGCGCCGCCTCCCGCGTCGCGCGCTTCGCCGAGCAGTTCTGGATGGGGTTCTCGCGCGAGGCGCGCGTCGAGGAGGGGCGCTTCCCGCTCGCGCCCGGCACGTTCGCGCGCAAGGGGCGCGGCGGCGAGGTGGAGGCCACGCCGCTCGGCGACGCGTACCTCGGCGTCGACGGCGCGCTCAACCGCCTGGAGACGACGCTCGACGTGATGCGCGAGAAGCCGCCCGAGGTCGAGAACTTCATCCGCCGCATACGCGAGGCGCGCTTCAACCTTGAGTTCATCGTCGCGGGCGACGACCGCCGCTACGTCTACTGGGTCGAGCGCCGCGGGCGCGGCACCTTCCTGCGCGCCTCGCCCATCGACGTCTCGACGCTCTTGCAGGACAAGCTCTTCGACCGCGTCGAGACGGTCGTGCTCACCTCGGCGACGCTGGCGAGCGGGGGCAGCTTCGACTTCATCAAGCAGCGGCTCGGCCTCGCGCCGCCCGAGGAGGACGAGGGCGGCGCTGCGGAGAGCGGGGCGGGGAAGACGGACGAGCTGGTCGCCTCCTCGGGCTACAACTACGAAGAGCAGGCCGTGCTCTACCTGCCGCCGCGGATGCCCGACCCGCGCAACCCCGGCTGGATAGAGCGCGCCGCGGCCGAGGTCGTCGGGCTGCTCAACGTCTCGGAGGGGCGCGCCTTCGTCCTCTCGACCTCCCTGAGCGGGATGCGCGCACTCTACGAGCGCGTCGCGCCGCAGGTCGAGTTCCCGTGCTTCGTGCAGGGGAGCATGGCGAAGGCGGGGCTGCTCGACAGGTTCCGCACGACGCCGAACGCGGTGCTCTTCGCCACGGCGAGCTTCTGGCAGGGCGTGGACGTGCGCGGCGAACAGCTCTCGTGCGTCATCATCGACAAGCTGCCCTTCGCCGTCCCGACCGACCCGGTGGTGGCCGCCCGCCAGCGCTTCATAGAGGAGCAGGGCGGGTCGAGCTTCTACGAGTACAGCATCCCGCAGGCCATCATCACCCTCAAGCAGGGGCTCGGCCGCCTCATCCGCTCCGCGACCGACCGCGGCTTGCTCGCCGTCCTCGACCCGCGCCTGCGCACGGCCTCCTACGGCCGGCTCTTCCTCAACAGCCTCCCGCCCTGCCGCGTCACCTCAAGCCTCGCCGAGGCGGCCGCCGTCTTCGAGCCGGACGAGTCGCAGGTCGGCTGACCCGCACGCGCCGCGAGCCCTGAGGGCCCGCGCGAGCGCGCATCGGTCAAGTCCGTTCAAACCCTCTTCATTCTGACATCATGGCCGCGCTCAGTCTGACCGCGGTCACGCCCGCCGCGCCCCCGACCCGCGCGAAAAGCCCGAAAAATCGGCCGTTTCTGCCGCGCAGGCGTGCGGCACGGGCGGTGCCTTATCCAAAGCGGATTCGGGCGGCGACCCCCGCCCGAGGCCACCACCAAACTCCCCCGTCCCCTCGCGGTGGCGGAATCTGAAGGGCATCAACATGATGAAGAGAATCCCCCGGACGCAACCCTACAATCGCCTGCCGGCGCTCGCGCTCGCGCTGGCGCTCACGGCGCTGTTCGCGCTGCCGCGCCTGGACGCGGCACACGCCGCCGGCGCGCCGAACAGGGAGAAAAATGACGCGCGCGCCGACAAGCTCTCGCCAGACCTCAGGGAGAAACTGAGGGGCGGGCGCACGGCGCAGGAGAAGGTCGAGGTCGTGCTCCAGCTCGACGGCGAGGAGAGCGGCCAACTGAAGTCGTACCTCAGCCGCAACGGCGTCCACGTCAAGGGGCGCTTCCAGAAGCTCGGCGTGGTCGCGGCCGAGCTGCCGCTCGACGCCATCGAGGAGCTGGCCGCCTTTAACGCGGAGGTCACGTCCGTCTCGCTGGATCACGATCTGACGGCCTCGGGCCACCTGACGACGACGACCGGCGCGGCCGGCGTGCGGAGCCAGACGACCACGGCCGGCAAGACGTACACGCTCGACGGCACGGGCGTCACCATCGCCGTCGTCGACTCGGGCATCGACGCCACGCACAAGTCTTTCGCCGTCACGAAGAAGATAAAAATCAGCAAGGACTTCACCGGCGAGAACCGCACCGACGACCCCTACGGGCACGGCACGCACGTCGCGGCCATCGCCGCGGGGCTGGGCGCGCCCACCTCCGGCAAGTACGAGGGCGTCGCGCCCAACGCGAGCCTCGTCAACCTGCGCGTGCTCAACCGGCGGGGCGTCGGCAAAGTCTCGCAGGTGCTGGCCGCGCTCGACTGGCTGCTCGCCAACCGCACGACCTACGGCGTGCGCGTCGTCAACATGAGCATCGGCGCTCCGGCGGTCGAGTCCTACAAGACCGACCCGCTCTGCGTCGCCGTCCGCAAGCTGGTCAACGCCGGCCTGGTCGTCGTCGCCGCCGCGGGCAACGACGGGAAGACCTCGGCGGGGAAGAAGGCTTACGGGCTCATCCACTCGCCCGGCGTCGAGCCCTCGGCGCTCACCGTCGGCTCGTCGAACACCTTCGGCACCGACGCGCGCTCAGACGACGCGGTGACGACCTACAGCTCGCGCGGGCCCACGCGCGGCTACTACACGGACGCCGCGGGCGTCCGCCACTACGACAACCTCGTCAAGCCCGACCTCGTCGCGCCCGGCAACAAGATCAACGCGGCCGAGTCGGTGAGCAACGTGCTGGTCACCAACTACGCGCAGCTCGAATCGAACGTCTACCCGACCACGAACATGAAGATGATGTACCTGTCGGGCACGTCGATGGCTACCCCGGCGGTGGCGGGCGCGGCGGCGCTGCTGCTCCAGGTCAACCCGAAGCTGACGCCCAACATGGTCAAGCTCGCGCTCACCTACACGGCGCAGCCGCTCGCGGGCTTCAACCAGTTGGAGCAGGGCGCGGGGCAGTTGAACGTCGAGGGCGCGGTCAGGCTGGCGAAGCTCATCCGGCAGGACTTGACGAACTCGACCGCGCTCGGCGCGCCCATGCTGACGGGCCCCGCGCCGACGCCGCAGTCGACCGTCGCCGGGACGACCTTCCCGTGGGCGCAGGGCGTCGGCTTCGGCTACACGTACGCGCGCGGCACAAACCTCATCACCAAGTATCAGAAGGTCTACGGCACCGGCATCCTGCTCGGCGACGGCATCCTGCTTGGCGACGGCATCCTGTTAGGCGACGGCATCCTCCTCGGTGACGGCATCCTGCTCGGCGACGGGATTCTGCTCGGCGACAGCCGCCCGTGGCACGATCAGCCGGCCTTCATGCCGTGCGGCATCCTGCTCGGCGACGGGATTCTGCTGGGTGACGGCATCCTCCTGGGTGACGGCATCCTGTTGGGTGACGGGATTCTGCTCGGCGACGGCATCCTCCTAGGCGACACGGTCATCGACCCGCTGAGGGTGCTCGTCAACGGCGACAACACGACCCACATGAGATAGGCGGCGGGGGTCGGCGTCAGGGCCGGCGGCCTTTGACCGGGGGGGCGGGTTACAGCGATGTAGCCCGCCCCCTCGCTTTTCGGCCGAGAGGCCGTGATATACTCGCGCCACAAGGGAAAATTCTTCAGGCGGAGGGCGGGATAAGACGTTGGCCGGTTTATTCGAGGTGATGATCGAGCGCAACTTTTCGAGCGCGCACCAACTGCGCGGCTACAAGGGGAAGTGCGAGAACCTGCACGGGCACAACTATAAGATAGAGATTTACGCGCGCGGGAGCGAGCTGGACAACATCGGCCTGCTGGTGGACTTCGGCGAGCTGAAGGAGGCGGCCGACGAGGTGGTCGGCTACCTCGACCACCGCAACATCAACGAGCTGCCGCCCTTCGACGAGGAGCTGAACCCCTCGGCCGAGAACCTCGCCCGCTACATCCTCGAACGCGTCTCCTCCCGCGTCGGCGACGAGCGCGTCCGCGTCTACAAAGTCCGCTGCTTCGAGACGCCCACCAGCGTCGCGACGTATCAGGTGGACTGAGTAAGGCGGAAGTAAAAAGGCAAAAGGCA
>DASVSK010000671.1:0-5761 GCA_036388135.1 Pyrinomonadaceae bacterium
CTGCTGGCGGCGGTGGCGGTCGCCATCGTCGTCGGCGTCGTCAGCTACCAGTTGCCGATCATGAAGGCGACGCAGTACTTCGGGCGCGCGCGCGAGGAGGAGGACCAGCTCTTCGGCCACTTCCGCGCGCTGGTCGACGGCTTCAAGGAGCTGAAGATGCACGGCGGGCGGCGGCGGAGTTTCGTCTCGGAGCAGTTGGAGCCGACGGCGGCCTCGTTCCGCGACAACAACGTGATGGGGATGGCTATCTACAGCGTCGCGGCCAACTGGGGGCAGCTCCTCGTCTTCATCGTCATCGGGCTGCTCATCTTCCTGATGCCGCAGCTCGTCGGCGTCAACGCGCCGGCGCTGACCGGCTTCACCATCGCCATCCTCTACATCACCACGCCGCTTCAGGTCATCATGAACGCCGTGCCCGAGCTGGGGCGGGCCAGCGTCGCGCTCGACAAGATCGAGCAGCTCGGCATCTCGCTCGTGAGCGACGCGGGGGCGGAGCGCGCCGACGCCGCGCCGCCCGCGCTCGCGGGGTCGGGCGAGGGCGACCGCCTCAGCCTTGAGGCGGTCGACGTGACGCACACCTACTACGTCGAGGGCGACGCGAACAACTTCACGCTGGGGCCGGTCGATCTCAGCTTCCGCGCCGGCGAGGTCGTCTTCCTGACGGGCGGCAACGGCAGCGGCAAGACGACCTTTGCCAAACTGCTGACCGGACTCTACGAGCCGGAGGGGGGCGAAGTCCGGCTCAACGGCCGGCCCGTCACCGCCGAGACGCGCGCCGCCTACCGCCAGTTGTTCTCCGTCGTCTTCGCCGACTTCTTCCTCTTCGACAGCCTGCTCGGGCTGGAGAGTCACGAGCTGGACGCGCGCGCGCGCGAATACCTGTCGCAGCTCCAGCTCGCGCACAAGGTGCAGGTCGCCGATCGCAAGCTCTCGACGACCAAGCTGTCGCAGGGGCAGCGCAAGCGCCTCGCCCTGCTGACCGCCTACCTCGAAGACCGCCCCGTCTACCTCTTCGACGAGTGGGCCGCCGACCAGGACCCGGTCTTCAAGGAGGTCTTCTACCTGCGGCTGCTGCCCGAGCTTAAAGCCCGCGGCAAGACCGTCTTCGTCATCAGCCACGACGACCACTACTACTTCGTCGCCGACCGCGTCATCAAGTTCGACTACGGCAAGGTCGAGTCGGACATGCGTGGGGCGGCCGGGGCCGGCGGCTCCGCGCGCTACGCCGCCAACGGCGGCGTCGGCGGCGTCGTGGCCGGCGCGCAGGACCTGGCCTGACCCGCGGCGGGCGCGAGGCGTCCGCCGCCCCGCGCGCCCCCGCCATTCGCACCCATGATTGATAAGAATTCCTGGCTCATGTACCCGCGCCCGAACCCGGCGGCGGAGCTGCGCCTGTTCTGCTTCCCCTACGCCGGGAGCAGCGCGACGATCTTTCACCCCTGGGCGCGGCTGCTCCCGCCCGAGGTCGAGCTGGTCGCCGTCCAGTACCCCGGCCGCGGGCAGCTCAGGAACCTGCCGCCCTACGAGCGCATCGGCCCGCTGACGCAGGCCATCACCGAGCTGCTGGTGCCGCGCCTGAACGCGCCGTTCGCCTTCTTCGGCCACAGCATGGGGGCGCTGGTCTCGTTCGAGGTGGCGCGCGCCCTGCGGTCGCTGCGCCTGCCGCAGCCGGCGCACCTGTTCGTCTCGGGCAGCAGCGCCCCGCACCTGCGCCTCCTGCGCCGCCCGTTCCACAACCTGCCCGACCCGGAGCTGGTCGAAGAGCTGCGCCAACTCAACGGCACGCCGCAGGAGGTGCTCGACAACCCGGAGCTGCTCGCGCTCGTCCTGCCCATCCTGCGCGCCGACTTCGCCGTCTGCGACAACTACGTCCACGCCCCCGGCGAGCCGCTCGGCCGCCCGCTCACGGCCTTCGCCGGCGACGGCGACAGGGACGCGGGGCCCGACGCGGTCGCCGCGTGGCGGCAACACACCACGGCCGAGTTCGCGCTGCGCGTGCTGCCCGGCGACCACTTCTTCCTGCACTCCGCGCAGGCCGAGCTGCTCGCCGACATCGCGCGCACGCTCCGGCGGCACCGCGCCGCGCAAATGACTTGAAGCCGCGCCGGCGTGGCCCGAAACGGCGTCGGTTGAAGGGGCCGGCGGGATTCGTTTCCGGCACGGAAAAAAGGTAAAATCTCCGCGAGAGAGCCCTTTCGCCCCCGACGGTCGTTCAGGCGAACTCCACCTCATCGGATCAGTTTTATCTGCCCAATTTCTTACGTCGAACACACATTACAAGGAAGGACTGGGCCGCGACGGCGCGGGCCCTCTCGGAGGTACTGATGAAGAAAGTTTTCAGCCTGCTGTGCTTCACCTTAATACTCACGCTCGCGCCGGGCGCGCGCGCGCAGACCCCCGAGGGGCAGGCGACGACGACGGCGACCCCTCTGCCGACGGCCGCCGCGCCGACGGGCGCGACCACCACGCCCGGCGTGCCGCCCGACGCCGAGAAGTTCTACCGCGGCGGCTTCCCCGACGTGCTGCCGCCGGACAGGTCTGAGCCCGTCTCCATCCCGAAGGCCGACGCCGCGCCCGCCATCGACGGCAACCTCGACGACCCCGTCTGGCAGTCGGCCGCCGTGCTCAAGAACTTCTACCAGACGCAGCCCGGCGACAACACCGCGCCGTCGAAGCCGACCGAAGTCCTGCTCGCCTACGACGCGAACAACCTCTACGTCGGGTTCCGCGCCTTCGACGAGCCGGGGAAGGTGCGCGCCACCGTCGCCAAGCGCGACGGCGTGACCGACGACGACCACGTCCGCATCGTGCTCGACACCTACAACGACCAGCGCAAGGCGTACGTCCTCATCTTCAACCCGCTCGGCGTGCAGCAGGACGGCATCCTCACCGAGGGCAGCGGCGAGGACTTCAGCTTCGACCTCCTGATGCAGTCGCAGGGCCGCCTGACCGACGACGGCTACACGGTCGAGGTCGCCATCCCGTTCAAGTCGCTGCGCTACGAGGAGGCGGTCGACAAGGTCTGGGGCCTCCACCTGTTCCGCACCATCAAGCGGTTCAACAACGAGCAGGACTCCTGGATGCCGCTCTCGCGCAACAACTCGGCGCTGCTCAACCAGGCGGGCCGCCTCAAGGGCCTGAGCGGCCTCGCCACCGAGCGGACGCTCGAACTCATCCCCAGCCTGACGCTCTCCGAGCGCGGCGGGCGCGTGCCCACGCTCGTCCCGCCCGGCGTGCCCGGCGGCTCCTACACGCCGGGGCCCGACCGCTTCGTCAACCAGCCCCTGTCGGTCGACCCCGGCCTCACCGTCAAGCTCGGCATCACCTCCAACATCACGCTCGACGCCGCCATCAACCCCGACTTCGCGCAGGTCGAGGCCGACCAGACGGTCATCACGGCCAACCAGCGCTTCCCCATCTTCTTCGAGGAGAAGCGCCCCTTCTTCCTCGAAGGCATCGACATCTTCCAGACGCCGCTGACCATCCTGCACACGCGCGCCATCATCGACCCCGACTACGCCGCCAAGCTGTCGGGCAAGAAGGGGCCCTACACCTTCGGCTTCATGGTCGCGTCCGACGCCGCGCCCGGCAACTACGAGGGCGACGAGCGGCTCGACCCGGCCAACGCCCCGTTCCTCGACCGCAACGCGACCATCGGCGTCGTGCGCCTCAAGCGCGACATCGGCACCGAGTCGAGCATCGGCCTCATCGCCACCACGTACAACTTCATCCAGAATCACAACCACGTCGGGGGCGTCGACGGGCGTCTGCGGCTCAACAAGCAGACCTACTTCACCTTCCAGGCCGCCGGCACCAACACGCGCCGCCTCTTCTTCGACCCCGAGGCGGGCACCGACGTCTTCCGCACCGGCAACGGCTTCGGCTACTCCTACAACCTTGAGAACAACGGGCGGCACTGGGGCTACCGCTTCAGCGGCGAGGGGCGCACGCGCGACTACCGCTCCGAGGTCGGCTTCTTCCAGCGCCCGAACACCAACCAGTCCGACTTCTTCGTCCGCTACGAGTCGGAGCCGAACCCGACCGGGCGCATCATCTCCTGGCGCGTGTTCAACTCCTTCCGCCCCGGCTACGACTGGCAGGGGCGCTTGCAGAACCTCTCCGAGGAGGTGCAGTTCGCGGTGAACATGCCGCGCGAGTCGCAGATCGGCGTCGGCGCGAGCGGCGGCTACGAGCGCATCTTCGAGGAGGAGTTCGGCCCCAAGCGGACGCCCACGCGCCCCGGCACGTTCGCGGGCGAGGACGACGAGCGCTCGTCCTACGTGCGCTCCGTCTACGGCTTCGCCTCGACCACGCCGAGCAAGAAGTACTCGCTCTTCTTCCTCGGCATCTACACGCTCGGCGCGTTCGACTTCGACTTCGGTGGCGGGCCGAAGTTCCCGCGCGTCAGCCCCGGCGCGCTCGTCGACCCGAACGCGCCGCTCGACCCCGGCTCGGGCAAGCTCGTCAACGTCAGCGCCTCGGTGAAGTACCAGCCGACCACCTCGCTCCTCATGTCGCTCGACTACACGCGCTCGCGGCTCGTGCGCTTCGACACCAAGCGCGTCGCCTTCGACCAGAACATCTACGCCTTCCGCACGACCTACCAGTTCACGCGCTTCACCTTCGCGCGCGCGCGCGTCGACTACGACTCGCTGAACGCGAACATGCGCGGGCAGTTCCTCCTGGGCTGGGCCCCGAACCCCGGTACGGCCTTCTACGCCGGCTACAACGACGACCTGAACCGCAACGGGTACAACCCCTTCAACCGCGAATTCGAGCCGGGCTTCCGGCGCAACGGGCGGACGTTCTTCATCAAAATGTCCTACCTGTTCCGCCGCAATCTGTGAGACGATTGCCGCGGGCCGGCGGCCGCCGCGGCGGCCGGCCCGCGGCCTCTAATACCGAACTCTTACGAACTGAGGCCCGGCCGTGGCCGGGCCCGGGGGAGGAGACACGATGAGCAAACGACACTGGGCGGCAGCCCTGACGGCGGCCGCGGCGGCACTGGTCGGCGCGACCTCCGCCTGCGACTCCAGCGCCGCGCGCGGCCAGACCGGGCACGCGCAAGACCGGCAGGCGTCCCCGCAGGGGCACGGCTCGCAACACGCGGGCGCGGAGGGCAAACACGAAGCGGGAGACGGAATGGCAACCACCTTTGCTGAAGTCGGGCGCGAGGAGCGCACGTTCGCGGTCAGTGGCGTGCCGCAGGTGCGCATCGACAACTTTGAAGGCTCCGTCACCGTCAAGTCTTGGGACAGGGCCGAGGTCGGCTTCACGGCCGTCAAGCGCGGGGTGGACAAGGCCGCCCTCGACGGCATCCAGTTGCAGGCGAGCCAGCGCGGCGACGAGGTGGTGCTCGGCGCGCGGTTCACGAAGGGCGACCGCCGCATGAGACTCGGCGGCAGCGACGTGCGCGCGAAGGGCGCTTACGTCGAGTGGGAGGTGAGCGTGCCCCGGGCGGCCAACGTGAGCCTCGCGACCGGCGATGGCCCGCTCTCCGTGACGGGCGTCGACGGCCTCGTCGAGCTGCGGACGGGCGACGGCAAGATAGAAGTGTTCGACGGGCGCGGGCGCGTCAACGCGCGGACGAACGACGGCCTGATTCGCATCGCACGCTTCGACGGCGAGGTCGAGGCGCGCGAGATGGGCGACCACGGCATCAACCTCGAAGGCCGCTTCGCGCGCGTGACGGCCGAGACGGGCGGCTCCGCCATCTGGCTCGCGCTCCCGGCCGGCGCGGACGCCACGCTCGAAACCGACA
>DASVSK010000672.1:0-4252 GCA_036388135.1 Pyrinomonadaceae bacterium
CCTCACCGGCGAGCGAGAGTTTTCCCATACGAGCTAAAGTCTCCTCCGACCGCGCGCCGAAATGTCGTGGCGCGCGCACGAACCGGGTCGCTTCAGAACAGGCGCTCGAACTGCTCGCGCGCCTGCCTCGTCGTCTTGCGCTCGACCCAGTGGCTCGACCCGGCCTGAGCGCGCCGCCGCAGGGGGTCGCGCCGCGCCAGCCGCGAGACGATGCCGTAGGGCGTGAAGACCAGGTAGTACATCAGCGTCAGCAGCACGCGGCTGTTGACGTGCCCGAGCAGGACGGCGAAGCGCATCCACGCGACGTGGAACGCCCGCGCCGCCGCCGGGACGAGCAGACCCGCGACGACGAGCGCCGCGCCCAGAGCGCCGAGGACGACGACGACCGCCGTGCGCCCGCGGTAGAGGTTCCAAGCGGCGACGCCGAGCAGGACGGCGGCGACCAGCAGCGCAGACTTGCGCGCCTGCGCGTCCGTGACCGCGCCGCCGTGCGAGACGCTCCCCTTCGGCTCAATCAAGCTGGAACTCCTCCTGCCAGGAGACGTCTTCCGCCAGCGCGCTCTCCCCCTGCTCGGACTTCAGCAGCACGAAGTCGCCGAGGACGAGGCAGTCCATCTCCGTCCGCATGAAGCAGGCGTAAGCCTCGGCGGGCGTGCAGACTATCGGCTCGCCGCGGACGTTGAAGCTGGTGTTGACCAGCACGGCGCATCCCGTCAGCCGCTCGAAGGCCGCGAGCAGGTCGTAGAAGGCCGCGTTGTCCTCGCGCCTCACCGTCTGCACGCGCGCCGAGTAGTCGACGTGCGTCACGGCCGGTATCGTCGAGCGCGGCACGTTCAGCCGGTCGATGCCGAAACGTCTCCCCTCCTCCGCGGTCGTCTCGCGCCGCAGGCGCTCGCGCACCGGCGCGACCAGAAGCATGTAGGGCGAGTCGCAGTCCAGCTCGAAGTAGTCCGCCACGCGCTCGCGCAAGACCGACGGCGCGAAGGGGCGGAAGCTTTCGCGGAACTTGATCTTGAGGTTCATCTGCGACTGCATGCGGGGCGAGCGCGGATCGCCGAGGATGCTGCGCGCGCCCAGAGCGCGCGGGCCGAACTCCATCCGACCCTGGAACCACCCGACCACCTTCTCCTCCGCCAACAGCCGCGCGACCGTCTCGGCCAGCTCACGGCGGGGAACCTTCCTGTAACGCGCGCCCGACGTGACCAGCGACTCCTCAATCTCCTCGTCCGAGAACTCGGGGCCGAGGTAGCTGCCGCGCATGCCGTCCGAGCCGCCGCGGCAGACCTCCTCGACGCGGCGCTCGTTGCCCAGATACTGGTGCCAGACCGAGAGCGCCGCGCCGAGACTTCCGCCCGCGTCGCCGGCCGCCGGCTGCACCCAGACCCGCTCGAACGGCCCCTCGCGCAGGATGCGCCCGTTGCCGACGCAGTTGAGCGCGACGCCGCCCGCCAGGCACAGGTTGCGCTCGCCCGTCTCGCGGTGGACGTGCCGCGCCATCCGCAGCATCGCCTCCTCCGTCACCTCCTGCACCGAGCGCGCCAAGTCCATCTCGCGCTGCGTCAACTCACCCTCCGCCTCGCGGGGCGGGCCGCCGAACAGGCGGTCGAACCGCGCGTTGGTCATCCGGAGCCCCGCGGCAAAGTCGAAATACTCCATGTTGAGCCGCAAGGAACCGTCCTCTCGCAGGTCGACCAGCTCGTCGAGGATGAGCTTAACGTAACGCGGCTCGCCGTAGGGCGCGAGCCCCATCACCTTGTACTCACCGGAGTTGACCCGGAAGCCCGTGTAGTAGGTGAAGGCCGAGTAGAGGAGCCCGAGCGAGTGCGGGAAGTGCAGCTCCTTCAGCAGGTGAAGCTCGTTCCCCCTGCCGTAGCCGTAACTCGAAGTGGCCCACTCGCCGACGCCGTCCATCGTCAGCACCGCCGCCGACTCGAACGGCGACGGGAAGAAGGCCGAGGCGGCGTGCGACTCGTGGTGCTCCGTGAACAGGACTTTGCCGCCGAAGCCCGCCTCCTTCGACACCTGCTCGCGTATCCACAGCTTCTCCTTCAGCCACAGCGGCATCGCCAGCAGGAAGGAGCGCAGCCCGCGCGGCGCGTAGTCGATGTAGGTTTCGAGCAGCCGCTCGAACTTCAAAAGCGGCTTGTCGTAGAAGGCGACGTAGTCCAAATCCTCGGGCGTGATGCCGGAGTGCCGGAGGCAGAACTCGACGGCGCGCGCCGGGTAGCGGTGGTCGTGCTTTTTGCGCGTGAAGCGCTCCTCCTGCGCCGCGGACACGACCCGGCCGTCGCGCACGAGGCACGCCGCCGAGTCGTGGTAGTAGGCCGATATTCCGAGGATGTTCATCTCGCGAAGTCTCGCCGCCCGCGCCGCCGGGGCCGCGCCCGCCGCGGGCTCGAAGGCGCGCGCCGGGCCTCGCCCCGAGGTTTGCCGCGGCGGGCCGTGGATTATGTCTTTTTTGCCGCGGGGCGGCAACTTCGCGCCCCGCCGGCGGGCTTGACAACATCCTAGTTTAGACTTAATCTAACAACCTGATGGCCGACAAAGCGACACGCAACCACGTCGAGGCGAGCCTGCGCGAGGCGGAGCTGAGGCTGACGCCGCAGCGCTTCGCCGTGCTCGAATACCTGACGCGCGCCGCCGGGCACCCGACCGCCGACCAGATCGCGGCCGAGATCAACCGGCGCTTCCCGCGCGCCTCGCGCGCGACCGTCTACAACGCGCTCAGGGCGCTGCGGGACGCCGGGCTCGTCCGCGAGGTTGCGACCCGTGAGGCGTTGACGCGCTACGAGTCCAACGTCGGGCCGCACCACCACTTCGTCTGCCGCGCGTGCGGGAAGATAGAGGACGTGCCGCCGGAGGCGTTCGCCGCGCCGGCGCGCGTCGCGCTCGAAGGCGGGCAGGAGGTCGAGACGTTCGAGGTCGTGCTGCGCGGCCTCTGCGGCGCGTGCGTGCGCAAGGGGTGAGGCGCGGCCGCTCTTTAACGAAGACCGGGCGCGGACTTTTTTTCTTAACGCGATTTTTCTGAAACGAGGAGGGGAACGGAATCATGTCAAGCAAAGCGGCGGTTGAGCTGAAGGGGATGCCGATCAACATCGGCATCGGCGAGGGGGAGCGGCGCGAGATAGCCGAGGGGCTGTCGCGCCTGCTGGCCGACACCTACACGCTCTACCTGAAGACGCACAACTACCACTGGAACGTCACGGGGCCGATGTTCCAGACGCTGCACCTGATGTTCGAGGGGCAGTACAACGAGCTGGCGCTCGCCGTCGACCTGATCGCCGAGCGCATACGCGCGCTGGGCTTCCCCGCCCCCGGCACCTACGCCGAGTTCGCGCGCCTCAGCTCCATCAAGGAGGAGGAGGGCGTGCCCTCCGCACAGGCGATGATACGCAAGCTGGTCGAGGGTCAGGAGGCGGTCGCACGCACGGCGCGCGAGGTCTTCCCCGCCGTCGAGGGCGCGAACGACCAGCCGACCGCCGACCTCCTGACGCAGCGGATGCAGGTTCACGAGAAGACCGCCTGGATGCTCCGCAGCCTGCTCGCCGACGAGGGCGCGGCGGCGGCCGGCGCTTAGACCCAAAGACTCGTCCGCGGGAGCGACAGAAAAAGGCACGGAGAGACCCACATCTCCGTGCCTTTTTTTTTGACTTCAACAACCTTTTCCCGCGACTCCCCGCGCTTTCCCCTTCGAGTCTCGCGGCCCGAATTTCACGCGCCGAAAACTACTCTCCGGTCGCAAAAGAGGCCGGAGCGGCCCCGTTTTTGCCTTTCATATGGTCGGGCATGTTTTTCTGTACTGATTGAGGGCAGAACTTATGCGGGAACGTCCGGAGAATCTCAACGCCGCCGGGGACGAGTCTGGGGCGACGCTCATCGCGCCGCGTTTCGACGCCGAAGAGGCTCGACGCGCGCACCCCGTCGTGCCTCTCGCAGAGGCTCGGCCGCGCGCGCCCTTCGCCGCCGCGCGCGCGCACGCAAGGCCCGGGCTGCGGCGCTCCTGGCCGCGCGCCCTGTTGGCCGTCGCGCTGCTCGCGGTCGCGGTAGTCAGCGGCGTTGTCACCGCAAGGGTCTTACGCGGCTCGCAGCCGAGCGCCGCCGCCTCGCAAGCGCCCGAGGCCGTCGCGCCGGCGCAGGCTGCCGAGGTGCCGCCGCCCGAGGCGCAGACGCCGCCCGACGCCGCGGCGGCCCCGCGCATCGAGGGGCGTGCCGAGAGTCAACCGGCTCGTCCTCGCGTCGTGCGCGACCGCGG
>DASVSK010000673.1:0-3133 GCA_036388135.1 Pyrinomonadaceae bacterium
AAGCAGGGCAGGCCGTTTTGTCGCGCGCGCCGGTACTCGGCCTCCGTGATGCCGGAGCCGTAGCGCGCGGCGAAGATTCCGACGTAAGCGCGGCTGCGGTCTACTTCGTCGAGCGACGCGCGGCGCGGCGTCTCGTCGCGCCCGCCGAAGTGTTCCATGCCGACGAACTTCGTCTCGCGCAGGCGTTGGACGGCCGCCTCGACGGCCCGCCGCTCGGGTTCGAGGTCGAGCCAGGTGGAGCTGATGAAGACGGGGAGGATTTCTATCTCTGTAGACATCCGTGCGCTCCTAGGGCGTAGGTGATGAGGGCCGCGTTCCGCGCGGCAACCATACAACCGGCGGGTGCGCGATGTAAACAGGTTGTTCCCGCGCCCTCGGCCTTGCCGCGCGGGGCGGTTTCTGGTACACAAGGCAGCCACACCCATAGAGAGGGCGACTCCGGCCGCGCGGGGGGACGAAGGCGCGCGGCCCGGGTCGCGCCGAGAGTCCGGAGTCGAATCAGGAGTCCGAACGCAAGGGGGCCGCGAGGCATGTCTTCATCGACGACCAGCATCGAGTCGGTGCTCCACGAGGAGCGCGTGTTCCCGCCGCCGCAGGGGTTCTCGGAGCGGGCGCACGTCAAGTCTCTTGAGGACTTGGAGGCGCTCAGGCGCGAGGCCGCCGAGTCGCCCGAAGCCTTCTGGGCGCGGATGGCCGAAGCGGAGCTGCACTGGTTCAGGAAGTGGGACTCTGTGCTGAAGTGGGAGCCGCCGCACGCCGAGTGGTTCGTCGGCGGGAAGATAAACATCGCTTACAACTGCCTCGACCGCCACGTCCTGACGTGGCGGCGCAACAAGGCCGCCATCATCTGGGAGGGCGAGCCGGGCGAGCAGCGCACGCTCACCTACGGGCAGTTGCACCGCGAGGTGTCGCGCTTCGCCAACGTCCTGAAGCGCTCCGGGGTCGAGAGGGGCGACCGCGTCGCGCTCTACATGCCGCTCGTGCCGGAGCTGGCGGTCGCGATGCTCGCGTGCGCGCGCATCGGCGCGACCCACTCGGTCATCTTCGGCGGCTTCGCCTCGCACGCGCTCGTCGACCGCATCAACGACGCGGGCTGCAAGCTCGTCGTCACGGCCGACGGCGGCTACAGGCGCGGCGTCGAGATAAGGCTCAAGGACACGGTTGACGAGGCGCTCAGGAAGACGCCGACCGTCAAGGGCTGCATCGTCTTCAGGAGGACGGGCAGCAAGGTTCACATGGAGATGGGGCGCGACTACTGGTGGCACGAGCTGGTGCAGACCGTCCCCGACGAGTGCCCCGCGGAAGAGCTGGACAGCGAGCACCCGCTCTACATCCTCTACACGTCGGGGACGACGGGCAAGCCGAAGGGCATCCTCCACACGACGGCCGGCTACCTCCTGCAGACGCACCTGACGACGAAGTGGGTCTTCGACCTCAAGGACGACGACACCTACTGGTGCACGGCCGACATCGGCTGGGTGACGGGGCACTCCTACGTCGTCTACGGCCCGCTCTCGAACGGCGCGACCGTGCTGATGTACGAGGGCGCGCCCAACCACCCGGGCCCCGACCGCTTCTGGGACATCATCCAGCGCCACCGCGTCAGCATCTTCTACACCGCGCCGACCGCCATCCGCGCCTTCGTCAAGTGGGGCGAGCAGTGGCCGCTCCGGCACGACCTCTCAAGCCTTCGCCTGCTCGGCACCGTCGGCGAGCCCATCAACCCGGAGGCCTGGATGTGGTACCGCGAGATCATCGGCAAGGGGCGCTGCCCCATCGTCGACACCTTCTGGCAGACCGAGACGGGCGCGATCATGATCAGCCCGCTCCCCGGCGCGACGCCGACCAAGCCCGGCTCCGCCACCAGGCCGCTCCCCGGCATCGAGGCCGCCGTCATGTCGAGGTCGGGCGAGGAGGCGGGGACGAACGAGGGCGGCTACCTCGTCGTCAAGCGGCCGTGGCCCGCGATGCTGCGCACCATCTGGGGCGACGACGAGCGCTACCGGCGGCAGTACTTCGACGAGATAGAGGGCGTCTACTTCGCGGGCGACGGGGCGCGCAGGGACGCCGACGGCTACTTCTGGATCATGGGGCGCGTCGACGACGTCATCAACGTCAGCGGCCACCGGCTCGGCACGATGGAGGTCGAGAGCGCGCTCGTCTCGCACGAGGCGGTGGCGGAGGCCGCGGTCGTCGGCCGCCCGGACGAGCTGAAGGGTCAGGGCATCGTCGCCTTCGTCACGCTCGAAGGCGAGCGCCGCGCGACCGACGAGCTGAAGGAGGAGCTGCGCCGCCACGTCGCGCGCGAGATAGGCGCGCTCGCGCGCCCCGACGAGATACGCTTCAGCGACGCGCTCCCCAAGACGCGCTCGGGCAAGATCATGCGCCGCCTGCTGCGCGAGATCGCCACATCCGGCTCGGCGCACGGCGACACCACCACGCTCGAAGACTTCTCCGTGCTGGAGAAGCTTCGGACACATGACGAGGAGTAAAAACAGTAGACAGTAGACAGTAGTCAGTAGTCAGTAGGGCTCCGCCAGGCGGGCGCGGCTGTCGGCACTGGAAGATTCAACGGCGGAGGGTTTTCTACTGACTACTGTCTACTGACTACTGTCTACTATTCTTCGATTCCGCCCCCTTTAGGAGTTTATCTGTAGGCAGAGACAAATTTGCCTTTGGAACGGAGGAGCCCCGAATGTCCGCAAGTTTCGTTGAGCAGCGTACAGGCCCGCGGTACATGGTTCACATCAGCGTGCGCGCCGAGTGGGACGACGAGCGCTCGGGCGAGCACGTCGTCGTCGAGGGCGAGACCGAGAACATCGGCCCGCAGGGCGCGCTCGTCCACCTCGAACGGCTGCCCGACGTCGGCAGCCGCGTCAACCTCATCGTGCCCGGCGCGGAGGGGCGGCAGCTTGAGGCGGTGGCCGAGGTGCTGCGCCTGGAGCGCAACCCCGTCCAGCCGCTCGCCGCGCTCCACCTCGTCGGCGAGACCGACGAGTGGCGCGGCCTCGTCTGGGAGCCCGCCGGCATAAAAGAGCGCGAGGCCGACGAGGACTACTCCGACTACGAGAACTGAAAGCGTCCGGCGGGCGCTGAAACGTCGAGGCCGCCCGCCGCGGGAGGCGCGGGGCCC
>DASVSK010000674.1:0-11070 GCA_036388135.1 Pyrinomonadaceae bacterium
TAACCGATGCCCCAGACGGTCAAGACCATCTGCGGGTTCTCGGGGTTGTCTTCGATCTTGGCCCGCAGCCGGTTGATGTGCGAGTCAATCGTGCGGTCGTAGCCCTCGTAGGAGTAGTCCCAAATCTTCTCCAGGAGGTACTTCCGCGGGAAGACGCGGCCGGGGTTGGAGGCGAACAGGCGGAGCAGCTCGAACTCCTTCGGCGTGAGTTCGACCTGCCGGTCGCCGACCGTCACCTCGCGCTTGGCCGGGTCGATGCGGAGCCGCCCCCGCAGGATGGGGGCGTCCTCGCTCGTCTCGGCGCGTGAGGAGGCGCGCATGCGGCGCATCACGCTCTTGAGGCGCGCCTCAAGCTCGCGCAGGACGAAGGGCTTGGTGATGTAATCATCCGCGCCCATCTCCAGCCCGAGCACCTTGTCAACCACGTCGTCCTTGGCCGTCAGCATCAGGATCGGGATGTACGGGGCCTTCTCCCGCACCTCGCGGCAGACCGCCAGACCGTCCATCTTGGGAAGCATCAGGTCGAGGATGATGGCGTCGGGGCGGTCGTTCAAGGCCGCCTGGACGCCCGAGAGGCCGTCTTCCGCCGTCTGCACCGTGTAGCCCGTGCGCGAAAAATACTCGGTGATGGCTTCGAGGATTTTATCGTCGTCCTCGATGACGAGGAGGTTGAGCTTGCGCTCCCCGGCCTCAATCTTCTCTTCACCTGTATCTTTCACGTCGGAAATGGCGGTGGCAGATTTTGTAATCATCGCGGAACGGTTAAGGTCTGACGGCCGGGCTGTGCGACCCGCCGCGGGGAGTCACGCCTTTCGCGTCGCCCCCAGGGGACATTAAGAACTATAGCGAACCGGCCGACTAAACTCAAGCAGTAAATAATCTTCGGCCGCGCTGGCTCTGTCCGGCACGGAACATTGGCCGTGCCCGCCGGGACGCCCCCGGCCGCACGCGGCGCTCCCCGCCGGCCTTCACCCTTCCAAAGGCGTCGCCCGTGTGATATTTACAGAGCCGTCTTTGCGGGACCGCCCGCGGTGCCGAAGTCCCCAATTTCAAGTGACCGAGGAGTCGTATGACACAAGAAGAACGACGGGCGCTCGTCGCCCAGTACAAGGCCGGTTACGAGGAGGTCTCGCGCAGCCTGGAAGGGTTCCCCGAAGGCGCACTCGCCGCGCGCCCCCTGCCCGGCAAGTGGAGCGCGCGCGAGATAGTCCAGCACCTCGCCGACAGCGAGATGAACAGCGCCATCCGCCTCCGCAAGCTCCTGACCGAAGAGAGCCCGCAGATTCAGGGCTACGACCAGGATGACTACGCCGCGCGCCTGCGCTACAACGAGCGCGACATCGCCCCCGCCCTCGACGCGCTCCGCGGCGCGCGCGCCACCACCGCGCAACTGCTCGACGCGATGGGCGAAGATGACTGGGCACGCGCGGGCACGCACACCGAGTCCGGCCGCTACACCGCCGAAGACTGGCTCAGAATCTACGCCGCGCACGCGCACGACCACGCCGCCCAGATTCGCCGCCTCCGCGACGCGCTCCGGGGGTGATTAAGGGGTGGGTGATAAGAGAAAGCAACCGGCCGTCACTCTTTCTTATCACCCGACACTCATCGCCCATCACTCTTGACAAAGCTCCGAGGTCGCGAGCACAATCCCGGCTCGCCGAGACCGCTCCTTCGTACACGCAGACCCGCGCGGACATATTTTGAACACCGACATGACCGGCACGCGAACAGTGGCCGAGACTTCCCTCCCCGGGCTCAGGCTCGCGCGGCGCGGCAAGGTGCGCGACGTCTACGAGGTTGACGAAGGCCACCTGCTCGTCGTCGCCACCGACCGCATCTCCGCCTTCGACTGCGTCCTCCCGACGCAGATCGAGCGCAAGGGCGAAGTTCTCACCGCGCTCTCCCGCTTCTGGTTCGGCCGCCTCGCGCGAATCACGCCGCATCACCTCGTCACCACCGACGTCGGGCGGATGCCCGAACACCTGCGCGCCTCCGCAGACCTGCTCCGCGGCCGCTCGATGCTCGTCCGCCGGACGGAGGTCTTCCCCGTCGAATGCGTCGTGCGCGGCTACCTCGCGGGCTCGGGCTGGAAGGACTACCTCGCCACCGGAGAGGTCTGCGGCCACCGCCTGCCCGAGGGGCTGCGGGAGTCGGCCGAACTCCCCGAGCCGATCTTTACGCCCGCGACCAAGGCCGAGGAAGGCCACGACGAGAACATCAGCGAGGCGCGCATGCGTGACATCCTCGGCGACGAGGTGACCGCCCGCCTGCGCGACACCTCGCTCGCGCTCTACCGCGAGGCCGAGACCTACGCGCGCGGCCGCGGCATCATCATCGCCGACACCAAGTTCGAGTTCGGCCTCGACCCCGAAGGACAAGTCCTGCTCATCGACGAGGCGCTGACGCCCGACTCGTCGCGCTTCTGGCCGGCGGCGGCCTACGCGCCGGGACACTCGCAGCCCTCCTTCGACAAGCAGTTCGTGCGCGACTATCTCGAAACGCTCACGTGGGACAAGCGGCCGCCCGCGCCGCCGCTCCCCCCGGAGGTCGCCGCCGCCACGACCGACCGCTACCTCGAAGCCTACCGGCTACTCACGGGGAAGGAACTGGAAGAAGTAGACGGTAGTCAGTAGTCAGCAGTCTATAGCCGCCCCGCCCGGCGGGCGCTATCTGAGATGCTGACGGCCCGACCGACGAAAGGTCTTCTACTGACTACTGTCTACTGACTACTGTCTACTGACTGCTGCTTTTCCATGACTCTTTTCGACCTGTTCGTGCTCGCAATCGTGGGGGCGTCTGTGGCCTCGGGCGCGCTGCGGGGGCTGGTGCGCGCGCTCGTCACGGGTCTCGGGCTGGCGGTCGGGTTCGTCGTAGCCACCCACACCTATCAGGCGGCGGGCACCTTCCTGCGCGAGTTCGGCGTGGTCGAGTCGCCCGAGGCCGCGCACGCCGCCGGCTTCCTGCTGATGGTGGGGGTCGTTTTGGCGGCGGGGTTCGTCCTCGGCGAGTCGGCGCGCGCCGGGCTCAGGCGCGCCAGGCTCGAATGGTTCGACCGCGCGCTCGGCGCGGGCTTCGGCCTCCTGCGCGGCGTGGCCGTCTGCTCGGTCGTCTACCTCGCGCTCACGGCCTTCCCCGTCCGGCTCGAATCGGTCGCACAGGCTCGCACCGGCCCCGCGCTCGCCGAGGGCGCGCGGCTGCTCGCGCTCTGCACCTCGGACGACGTGCGCGCGCGTTTCCTCGCACAGTACCAGCACCTTTTCGCCCGAACGTCCGGCACCCGCGAGGGAATTCCCCGGCCATTGAAAGTTTATTAAGCAGACGGACGGAGCCGCCCCCATGCCCATGCGCGCCAGACTCGAAGCCCTGATTGACGAGATGCTCGACGGCCAGATCATGCTCGACGAGGCCCTCGAAGAGTTCGAGAAGCTCTACATCCAGAAGGCGCTTTCGCGCCACAAAGATCACCTCTCCCGCACGGCCGCCACGCTCGGCATCCACCGCAACACGCTCTCCAAGCGCGTCGCCGGCTACCGCACGCAGGAGCGAGCCGCCGCCGGCAACAACCACCGCCCGCGCAAGACGCCCGCCCGCGGCAGGCGCTGAATCATCCCGCCCTCCCCTCCCCGCCCGCCCCAAAAACCGACGGGTTGACAAACCCTTCCCAAGTGCTATATTTTTTAGCAGTCCCGTAAACGGAGTGCTAAAAATTTGCGTTTTCTTTAGTAAATGTACGGCCTTTTATCACCGGCCGTAGGCCCCGGCGGGAAGCAATCTAACCAACACACTCATTCACGGCGAAAGCGAAAGGAGCATTATGGCTACTAACATCAAACCACTGCACGACAGGGTGATCGTCAAGCGCATCGAGGAAGGTGAGCAGGTCCGCGGCGGCATCATCATCCCGGACACGGCGAAGGAGAAGCCGCAGGAGGGCGAGGTCATCGCTGTCGGCGAGGGCAAGCGCAAGGACGACGGCGAGCGCGTCCCGCTCGACGTCCAGGCCGGCGACCGCGTGCTCTTCGGCAAGTACAGCGGCTCGGAGATCAAGCTCGACGGCGAGGAGTTCCTCATCATGCGCGAGGACGAAATCCTCGGCGTCATCGAGCGCGCCGGCGCGGCCTCGGGCGGCAGCAAGAAGGGCGGCAAGTAGTCTTCGGACTGCGGCCGCCCTTCGGTTGTGAAGCATCTTTAAAGTCGTACTTGTAAGGAGAAACTGTCATGGCAAAGCAAGTTATTCACGGTGAGGAGTCGCGCGCGGCCATCCTGCGCGGCGTCAACCAGCTCGCCGACGCGGTTAAGATCACGCTCGGCCCCAAGGGGCGCAACGTCGTCCTCGACAAGAAGTTCGGCTCGCCGACCATCACCAAGGACGGCGTCACCGTCGCCAAGGAGATCGAGCTCAAGGACAGCCTTGAGAACATGGGCGCGCAGATGGTGCGCGAAGTCGCCTCGAAGACGTCGGACGTCGCCGGCGACGGCACCACCACCGCCACCGTGCTCGCGCAGGCCATTTTCCGCGAGGGCGTGAAGACCGTCGCCGCGGGCGCGAACCCGATGGCGCTCAAGCGCGGCATCGACAAGGCGGTCGAGCGCGCCACGGCCGAGATCAAGAAGATGGCGAAGCCGGTCAAGGGCGAGATGATCGCGCAGGTCGGCACCATCTCTGCCAACGGCGACGCGACCATCGGCGCGCTGATCGCCGAGGCGATGGACAAGGTCGGCAAGGACGGCGTCATCACGGTCGAGGAGTCGAAGACGATGCAGACCGAGCTGGACGTGGTCGAGGGCATGCAGTTCGACCGCGGCTACCTCTCGCCCTACTTCGTCACCGACCCCGAGCGGATGGAGGCGGTGCTCGACAACCCGCTCATCCTCATCCACGAGAAGAAGATCAGCTCGATGAAGGACCTGCTCCCGCTGCTTGAGCAGATCGCGAAGCTCGGCAAGCCGCTGCTCATCATCGCCGAGGACGTCGAGGGCGAGGCGCTCGCCACGCTCGTCGTCAACAAGCTGCGCGGCACCCTGAACGTCGGCGCGGTCAAGGCCCCCGGCTTCGGCGACCGCCGCAAGGCGATGCTCGAAGACATCGCCATCCTGACGGGCGGCAAGGTCATCTCGGAGGACCTGGGCATCAAGCTTGAGAACGTCAAGCTCGAAGACCTGGGCCGCGCCAAGAAGATCACCGTCGACAAGGACAACACGACCGTCGTCGAGGGCGCGGGCAAGGACACCGACATCACGGCGCGCGTCAAGACCATCAAGGCGCAGATCGAGGAGACCTCCTCGGACTACGACCGCGAGAAGTTGCAGGAGCGCCTCGCCAAGCTGGTCGGCGGCGTGGCCGTCATCCGCGTCGGCGCGGCGACCGAGACCGAGCTGAAGGAGAAGAAGGCGCGCGTCGAGGACGCGATGCACGCCACGCGCGCGGCCGTCGAGGAGGGCATCGTCCCGGGCGGCGGCGTCGCGCTGGTGCGCGCGGCCAAGGCGCTCGACAAGTTCCGCGCCAACGAGGAGGGCGAGGGCGACGCCGACGAGCAGATCGGCGTGACCATCGTCCGCCGCGCGCTCGAAGAGCCGCTCCGCCAGATCGTGTCGAACGCCGGCAAGGAGGGCGCGGTCATCGTCGAGAAGGTGCGCGAGTCGAAGAAGGAGTCCTACGGCTACAACGCGGCCACCGAGACGTTCGAAGACCTCGTCGAGGCGGGCGTCATCGACCCGGCGAAGGTGACGCGCTCGGCGCTCCAGAACGCCTCGTCCATCGCCGGCCTGATGCTGACGACCGAGGCGCTCATCTCCGAGCTGCCCGATGACGACAACAGGGCCCCGGCGATGCCGGGCGGCATGGGCGGCGGCATGGGCATGTAGGCCGTCGCGCCCCGCACGCCGGAGCGAAGTGAGAAAGGGCCGCGCGAACCGAGTTCGCGCGGCCCTTTTTTATCGCCGAATGACCGACTTGAAAGCACGCCTTCCGCCGACTATACTCGCCGCTCGCTCGTCCATCCCCCGCGCTGCCGCCAGGTTCTCGATGACCCCCAACCAACTACAGAGGCCGACAGGTTCGATGCCCGGCGTTTTCCGCTACGGCTGCGGCATCCTGGGCATCGGCCTCGCCCTCCTTAGCCTCTTCTTCGTCGTCGCCGCCTTCTTCGACCTCGTCATCAACCGCGACCCCAAGGAGGTCGGCGTGCTGGTCGGGATGATCGTCCTGTTCGGCGGCCTAGCCGCGGCGGGCGTCCTTATCGCCTGGAAGCTCATGCGCAGGACGCCCGCGCCGCTGAACGTCGAACTCGAAAACAAGATTCTTCAGCTCGCCGAGGCCAAGGGCTGCCGGCTGACGGTCGGGATGGTCGCGCTCCACTGCCGCGTCGGCGTCGAGGAGAGCCGGGCGGCGCTGGAGCGGATGGTGTTGCAGGGCGCGGCGAACCCGGAGGTTGAAGACGACGGCGGCATCATCTACGACTTCTCGGACTTGCTGCCGCCGGGCACCAGTCCCGCGCGCGGCGTGGAGCGTCCCACGCCGCTCCCCTGAAGGCTTTCACGCAGCTCGCCCGTCGGGAACTACCTGAGAGACATCAACCTTCTCTCGGGCTGTGTCTCCCTGTCTCCGCGATTAAATCCGTCCCACGCTCAATCAGGTTACTCCCGCCCTAGCGGACGTTCCCGGCGTTCGGGTCGGCGGCGAGGCGCATGCGCTCTTTGTCGAGGTCGCGCTGGACGTGGATGTAGAAGACGACGAGGACGACCACGCCCGCGATGAGGGCGATGATGACCCAGGGGTTGTTTCTGATGAACCCGAAGACCCCGCCCGCGCCCGTAGCGATGAGGCCGACGACGAGTGCGTAGATGCGCCTCATCTCCCCGATGGAGGCTTGCAGGAAGTCTGTCTGCCGCGTCAGGGCGGGACGGCTCAGGCCATCCTGCGACGCCGTGCCCGTGGCCGGGGCGGGGTTCTGCCTCGTGACGGGCGTGAGGGACGTCACAGACGCGCCCGTCGGCGGGGACGCGCTCGAAGGCTGGGGCAGGCTCGAAGAAGGGACGGGCAACAGCGCGGCGGAGGCGGACTGGCCGCCGTTGCTGGGGGCCGCGGCCACGCCGACCGAAGCCGCGCCGCCGGAGGGCGCTACGCCCGCCATAACGGGCGCGTCGGCTTCCGCGTCGGGGACGACGTCCGGCGTCACGCCGATGACGGTGGGCTGGTTTTGCGGGACGGCGGAGGCGTCGGGGACGAGCGCCGCGCGGAGGATGTTCTCCCAGTGGACGGCGTTCTGCGCCATCTGCCGGACGACTTCGGGGCGCACACGCAGCTCGCCGGGGTTGATGATGCGCCGCGCGTTGTAGTAGTCGGCCGGGAGGCGGTCGTCGAGCGGGATGTAGTCGGAGAGCTTCTTCCCCGTGAAGAGCCCGCGGTGCATGCCGAGCGAGAGGATGTCCCAGGCGACGCCGGGCTGTAGGGCGAGGTCTGGGTTGTCGGCGAGGTCGACGCCGAGCAGGCCGCCGAACCTGGTGTAGTTGGTGCGCCCCGTGATCTGGACGTAGCCGCGCCCGCGGTACTTCCAGCCGTCGCCCGGCTGCGTGTTGCCGAGGTCGCGCCGCCCGTCGTAGTGGCTGCTGATGTAGGCGTAGCCGCCCAGCTCCGTGATGGGGTTGAAGGTGAGCGCGACGTGCTGGCCGCCCACGACGCCGCCGACGTTCGTCTCGCGCTGGACGGTGGCGAAGGCGTAGGCGAGCTGGCGCGCGCTCGCGAACGAGGGGTCGGACTCGGCGGCTTCGAGCATGCTCGTGAGGCCGCTGACCTGGTAACTGCCGGGCGCGCCGAAGAACCGCCGGTAGTCGGCGAAGAAGGTGTTGCGGTCGAATCTCATCAGGGCTGACCTCCGTGGGTGTGGCGAGGATGGCGGGCGCTTTTTGAAAGCCACTCCGGGCGGCCTAACGATATTCCCGCGCGGGGGCGGCATTGTCAACGGAAATCTGCGCGGGAAGACTGCGGGCGGAGGGGGGAGGGCTAAGGCCGGCCCGCCGTGAACCGCGCCTCCACCACGCCGCCGTTCTCCGTCCCGTGGCGCAGCGTGAGCGTGGGGTAGGGGTCGTGGACGCCGGCGTCGCCGTCGAGGCCGAGCAGCCTTTCGGCGTCGAGGATGTCGGCCTCGTCGCCCTCTATCTCGACGAAGAGGCCGAAGGGCAGCTCGTCGATGACGACCTCGGTGCCCGAAAGCCTCCAGGTCTCGCGGCGCTTCTCGTAGACTAAGGCGGGGCGGTAGCCGAGGGCTTCGAGTATCGCGGCGAGCGCGTCGGCGTCGGCCACCTCGGTCTCCTCCTCGCGCTGGCGCTTGACGGCCGAGCCCGAGAGGTCGCGCTCCTTGAAGGTAAAGAGGGCGCGGCCGCCTTCGTTCCCGAAGCGCCGCAGGCGCAGCACGCGCCGCCCGGGGTCGAGCCCCGGCCCCGTGTAGATGACGTTCTCCTCGAACTCCGCGCCCCCGCGCCCTTCGGCCCCGGCCTCCCTCAACCGCCCGCGCAGCGGCTCGACCTGACCGGCCGTCAGCCTGTACTTCTTCTCTATCTCGATGGGCATGATGAATAGTAGACAGTAGTCAGTAGTCAGTAGTCAGTAGAAAAACCTTCGCCAGTCGAATCGTCGGAGAGTCAGCGTCAACTGCCGCGGCGCGGAGCGCTACTGTCTACTGTCTACTGTCTACTGTCTACTTCCTCAAGGCTGTCGCACCCACTTGAGCACTTCGGGGATGGTGGCGCGCTTGCCGTACATGAGCATGCCGACGCGGTAGACGCGCGAGGCGAGCCAGAGCAGCAGCGCGACGGTCGCGAAGCCTATCCCGAGCGAGAGCGCTATCTGCCAGAGAGGCGGGGTCTGCGAGACGATGCGGATGAGCATCGTGATGGGCGCGAAGAACGGTATCAGCGAGACCCAGAAGGCGAACGGCGAGTTCGGGCTGCGGATGACGGGGAACGCCAGGTAGAAGCCGACGACGAGCAGCAGGATGATCGGCAGCGCCAGTTGCCCGCCCTCCTGCGACGTCGTCACCATCGAGCCGACCAGCGCGTAGATGGTCGCGTAGATGAAGTAGCCGAGCAGGAAGAAGAGCACGAGGTAGAGGAAGACGCCGGCCGGGATGCGCGGGAACGAGACCGCCATCCCCTTCGCCGCGAAGTACGCGCCGAGCCCCACCAGCGCCACGCCCCAGATGGCGAACTGCGTCAGCGCCACCAGCGAGACGCCGATGAGCTTGCCCGACATCAGCGCGAACGGGCGGATGGAGGAGAAGAGAATCTCCGCGATGCGCGTCTCCTTCTCCTCGATGACCGCGCCGAGGATGACCTGCCCGTACATGAGTATCGTCAGGTAGATGACGAACCCCGCGCCGAAGACGAGGAAGAAGCCCTGCCCCTTGTCCTCCTCGCCGCCGGCCCCGCCCGCGCTCGTCGCCTTCACCTTCACCGGCTGGTTGACGGCGCGCATGACCTCCGCGCCGACGCCGCGCTCGTCGAGCCGCGCGTCGCGCACCGCCTTGACGACCGCGTTCCGGACCTGGCCGCGCGTGAAGACGTCGCCGAGGTTGCGCGCGTGGTACTCGACCTCGCCGCGCTCGAGCACGTCGCGCGGGAAGACGAGGTAGGCGTCCAGCTCGTCGCGCCGCACGCGCTCGTCGAGCCGCGCCCTCAGCTCCTCGGGCGTGCCGCCGGCCGTCTCGACCCGCTCGAACGCGTAGCTCTGCGCCGAAGCCTGCGCCATCTGCTCAAGGCGCGCGTTCGTGTTCCGGTTCATCGCGCCGCCCGCCGCGGCCGCGCCGTCCTCCCGGCCCTCGCCCTCGTCGTCGCGCCCCGCCGCGGCCGAGTCGCGGACGCGCTCGAACATCCTCCCCGTCTCGTCGAGGACGGCGATGCGCGCGGGGCCGCCCGCGCGGATGCCCGCGATGAGGATGGGGACGATGGTGAAGAGCGCAAACATGAGCGGCGCGCCGATGGTGATGAGGACGAACATCCGGCTGCGGACGCGCTGGACGTACTCGCGCTTGACGACGGCCCAGAACTTTCTCATTCGCCACCCCCGACCTTCTGGATGAAGATGTCGTGCAGGGAAGGCTCGACCAGCTCGAACCTCGTGACGCGCGCGCCCGAGGCGAGCAGGCGGCGCAGAAGCTCCTGCGGGTCCGCGCCGGGCGCGAGCAGCGCCTCGGCGTGGTCGCTGTGCCGCTCGACCGACGCCACCAGCGCCGGGTCGTCGAGCACGCCGTCGCCGCCCACGTAGCGGAGCGCGACGGCGTTGCGCCCGAAGCCGCTCTTCACCTCGCGGATGCTCCCCGACAGGACCTTGCGCGAGCGGTTGACGAGGCAGATGTCGTCGCAGATTCTCTCGGCGACCTCCATCTGGTGGGTCGAGAAGATGATGGTCTTGCCCGAGTCCCTCAGTTCGAGCACGAGGTCTTTGAGCAGCTCGACGTTGACGGGGTCGAGTCCCGAGAACGGCTCGTCGAGGATGACGAGGTCGGGGTCGTGCATGACGGCGGCGATGAACTGAATCTTCTGCTGCATGCCCTTCGACAGCTCGGTCGCCTTCTTGCGCCTCCACTCCGAGAGCTTCACCTTCGCGAGCCAGCGTTCTACCGCCTCGTCGGCCGCGCCCCCGGCGAAGCCCTTCAGCTCGGCGAAGAACTTGAGCTGCTCGCCCACCTTCATACGCTTGTAGAGGCCGCGCTCCTCGGGCAGGTAGCCGATGCGGTTCTGAATCTCCGGCGTGACGCGGCGGCCGAAAAGCTCGACGCTCCCCTCGTCCGGCGCGGTGATGCCGACGATCATGCGGATGGTCGTGGTCTTCCCCGCCCCGTTCGGCCCGATGAGCCCGAAGATGCGGCCGGGGCTGACCAAAAGGCTCAGCCCGTCGACCGCCGTGAAGTCGCCGAAGCGCTTCGTGACCTGTTCGAGTCGGAGGGTGGGTTTCTGCTCGCTCAAGATTTTAAGGGCTCGCCGGCCGAGGTGCTCTGAAGTTAAGAAAGACGCGAACATATACGCCCGCGGGGGGCGAAAGTTTCGCCCCCCCGGCCGGCGTCCGCCGCC
>DASVSK010000675.1:0-3703 GCA_036388135.1 Pyrinomonadaceae bacterium
GCGCGCCCGGCGGGCGGGGCCGCACGTCCGGAGTCGGCGGAGCGGGACGCATGAACGTGACCGAGAAGAACAACCCGGTCGGGACGACGGCGGCGGGCGGCGACGCGCCGGCCGTGAGCGTCATCATGCCCGCCTACCGCAGCGCCGCCTACATCGCCGAGGCGCTCGACTCGGTCTTCGCGCAGACGTTCCGGGACTTCGAGGTCGTCGTCGTCAACGACGGCTCGCCCGACACGGAGGAGCTTGAGCGCGTGCTTGAGCCGTACCGCGGCCGCGTCGTCTACCTCAAGCAGGAGAACCGCGGCGTGAGCGCGGCGCGCAACGCGGCCATCCGCGCGTCGCGCGCGCCGCTCGTCGCCATGCTCGACCCGGACGACCTCTGGGAGCCGGAGTACCTCGAAGTCCAGGTCGGGATGATGCGCGCCGACCCGACGCTCGACCTGCTCTACCCGAACGCGCTCATCTTCGGCGACGCGGCGCACGCGGGCCGGACTTACATGGAGGTGAACCCCTCGGAGGGCGACGTCACCTTCGAGGGGCTGCTCACGCAGCAGTGCACCATCGTCAACTACGTCATCGCGCGGCGCGAGGCGGTCGTCGCCGCGGGCGGGTTCGACGAGACGTTGAGGCGCTCGGAGGACTTCGACCTCTGGCTGCGGATACTCTGCCGGGGCGGGCGCATCGCCTACCACCGCCGCGTGCTGGCGCGCTACCGGCGGCACGCCGGGAGCCTCTCCTCCGACCCGCTGCTGATGGCGCGCGACGTCGTGCGCGTGCTCGACAAGGCGGCGCGCGAGCTGGAACTCTCGGACGCGCAGCGCCGCCTGCTCTCGCGCGAGCGCGAGCGCTTCCACGCCGGCCTGCGGCTGGAGGAGGGCAAGCGCGCCTTCGAGCGCGGCGACACGGGCGCGGCGCTCGAAGGGCTCGGGGAGGCGAACCGCGTCCTGCGCAGCCGCAAGCTCTCGCTCGTTATACGGCTGCTCAAGGTAGCGCCGGGGCTGCTGCTGCGCGCGTACGTCCTGCGCGACCGCCTCCTCTTCCGGGCGGGCGCGAGATGAACGCCGCCGCGGCGTGGAGACTGAAAGACGGCGGGCGCGGGTCTTCGGCCGCGCCCGCCGACACGGGAGTCTGTTGATGGAGCTAGACGTACTCATCGCGACCTACAACCGCTGCGACCTGCTGCCGCGGGCGCTCGCCAGCCTGCTCGAAGCGGAGGCCCCGCCGGGGCTCGACGTGCGCGTGACGGTCATCGACAACAACTCCAGCGACGGCACGCGCGCGGTGGTCGAGGCGTGGCGGGAGCGCTTCGGCGGCAGGCTCAATTACATCTTCGAGCCGAAGCAGGGGAAGGGCAACGCGCTCAACGCCGGCATCGCCGCCGCCGCGGGCGACCTCATCGGCATGATCGACGACGACGAGGAGGTCGAGGCGCGCTGGTACCAGACCATCCACGAGGCTTTCCGGGACCCGTCGCTCGACTTCATCGGCGGCGCGTGCCTGCCGCGCTGGGGCGCGCCGCAGCCGCGCTGGCTGCCGCGCTCCTACCCCGGCGTCATCGGCTGGATAGACGGCGGCGACCGCGTGCTGACCTACGGCGTGGACTACGAAGGCATCCTGATGGGCGGCAACGCCGTGCTCCGCCGCTCGGTCTTCGAGCGCGTCGGGACTTACGCCTCGGGGCTCGGCCCCCGCGGCAAAAAGATCATGCTCGGCGACGACCAGGACCTCTTCGACCGGCTGATGGAGGCGGGCGTGCGCGGCCAGTACCGGCCGGACTTGGTCATCCTCCACTACGTCCCGCCCTCGCGGCTGACCAAGAGCTACTTCCGCCGCTGGTGCTTCTGGAACGGCGTCACGCTCGGCGTCATCGACCGGCAGCGCCCCGCGCCCGTCAAGTACCTCGCGGGCGTGCCGCGCTGGCTCTACGGCAAGACCGCGCGCTCGGTCGCGAGGATGGGGCGGGACGCGCTGCGCGCGGACAGGGACCCGTCGCAGTTCTTCGCGCACGAGCTGACCGTCTGGGACCTGGCGGGCTTCTTCTACGGCAAGCACTTTCACAAGCTCTCTTGAGGCGGCGGGAATTTTTGCGGGGGGACGGGGAACCTAAAGGGATGACGACGGCCGCGGAAAAAAAGGGGACTTCGCTGACGGCGGGCGCGTTCCTGATCGTGTTCGCCAAGACGCTGGCGTTCGCCTTCAGCTTCGCCCTGCCGCTGCTGCTGGTGCGGCGTCTGACGCAGCACGACCTCGGGCTCTACAAGCAGGCGTTCCTCGTCGTCGGCACGGCGACGGCCATCTTCTCGCTCAACTTCAACACGAGCGCCTACTACTTCCTGCCGCGCGAGCGCGGGCGCGGGGGCGCAATCGTCCTCAACGTCCTCATCTTCAACCTCGTCGCGGGCGGGCTCGCGCTCACGCTCCTGACGCTCTTCCCCGGCCTGCTGGAGCGCATCTTCAACAGCCCCGACCTCGTCGGCTACGCGCCGCTCATCGGCGTGGTGATACTGCTCTGGATATTCTCGCTCTTCCTTGAGATCGTCGCCATCGCGCACCAGGAGCTGCGCGCGGCCACCGTCTTCATCGTCGTCGCGCAGTTCAGCAAGACGGCGCTGATGCTGGGCGCGACGCTCTGGTTCACGTCCGTGCGCGCGCTCCTGTACGCCGCGGCCGTGCAGGGGCTGTTGCAGACCGTGCTGCTGGTCTGCTACCTGCGCTCGCGCTTCCCAGGCTTCTGGCGCGGCTTCCGCTGGCCGTCGATGCGCGGGCAGTTGGCCTACGCGCTGCCGCTCGGGCTCTACGGCCTGCTCTGGACGTTCCAGGTCGACCTGCACAACTACTTCGTCTCGCACCGGTTCGGCGCGGAGGCCTTCGCGCTCTACGCGATGGGCTGCTTCGACCTGCCGCTCATCGGCATCCTCGGCGAGTCGGTCGGCGCGGTGATGATCCCGCGCGTGAGCCAGTTGCAGAAGGAGGGTAACGCGCGCGAGATACTGGTGGTGACGGCGCGCGCGATGCGCAAGCTGGCCGCGGCCTACTTCCCCATCTACGCCTTCCTGATGGTCATCGGGCGCGAGTTCATCACGCTGCTCTTCACGGCGCAGTACCTGGGGAGCTGGCCCATCTTCGCCGTCAGCATCACGCTCATCCCCTTCAACATCCTGACGCTCGACCCGCTGACGCGCGCCTACGGCGAGCACCGCTTCTACCTCCTGCGCGTGCGCGGCGTGATGCTCGTCGCGCAGACGGCGGCGCTGTGGTTCGCCGTCGGCCGCTTCGGGCTGGTCGGGGCCATCGGGGTGGTGGTGGCGGGGACGCTCGCCGAGCGGTTCGTGCTCGCGCTGAAGTTCGGGCGCGTGCTCGGCGTGGGCTGGGGCGACGCGCGGCTGCTGAAGGACGTGGGGAAGGTGGCGGCGGCGACCGTCGCGGCGGCGGCCGTCGCGGTCGCCGTCCGCGCGTTGACGGCGGGCGCGAGGCCGTTCTTCGTCATCGCGTGCTGCGGCGTCGCCTTCTCGCTCGCGTACGTGGGCGGGCTCCTCGCCCTCGGCGTGCCCGAGCAGGACGAGCGCGACGCGGCGCGGCGCTGGTTGACGAGGCTGCGCGCTCTCCTGCCGCGCCGCCGCAAGGTCGGGGAGACGTTGGCGTAAGCTGCGGGTGACGGCGAGGGACGGCAGGCATCAGGGAGATGAGGTCGGCACTAAACTTA
>DASVSK010000676.1:0-1969 GCA_036388135.1 Pyrinomonadaceae bacterium
CATCCACGTCCCGGCTCGGACGTGGCCCGCGCAGGTGCCCGCCCCCCGCGCCTGAAGTCCCACGGGGGCACGGGGTCGGGGTCCGACCACAGCCCCCGCCTCGCCTCCCTGGCGTCCTCTTCCGCCCTGGAGTACAGCCTCCGGTCCTCCGGGCTCTGATCGTCCTGATAATGCTTATAGTGCCAGGCCATCCCGGCTCGGACCTGCTCGAGGCAGGCGTCGCGCCCCCCGACCAGCACCTTCCCCAGGACGCGGCCGTAGCGGTCGCGCTTCTCCCACTCGACGGAGACGATCTTATTGAAGACAAGGTCCGAAAGGTTTTGCTTGGAGCGGGCCCCGAAGGCCTGGCGGCTCTCGGGAGCGTCGATGCCCTGGAGGCGGACGCGATGTTGGGATTTAGAGTCGTCAAGGACTGTGATCGTGTCTCCGTCGGTGACCCCGACGACCCGCCCGCTGATAACGTCGGCGAGTGTCGGCGCCGCGAGGGCGCAGAGTAGCGCTAAGGCGGCGACGTGTCGGCTGAGTATGCTGATGGGGGTTCTCACGGCTCTCTTCTCATTCTCAACGCTTCTCTCAACTGCCCGCCAGAATCCGCGTCGACCGCTCCGCCGGCCCGTGGCGCCGCTCGCGTTTTTAACTCGCCAGGATGCACAAAATGAAAAAAGTAGAGCCGCCGCGGCGTCCTCGCAGGGCCGCGGCGGCTCCCCGGCCCGTCCAGGTGGCGGCCCAGATCGCGCCGAACTTGTGGCGGCTTATATCACGCCCCGCCCGCCCTTTCAAGGATGGTTTACACCGCGCGGGATGTGCGTGGCGTCGGCGGCCTTAGTGGGACGTCCGAGTGGTTAAGGTAGGCACGCCGACTTGTTCGGGGTATAGTCTCCCGGCAATACAACGGAGCCCTGTCCGTCCCCGACAGTTCAGGAGTTCCACCATGCGTATCCTCTGTGTTGAAGACAACCAGGACACGTGCGAGCTGCTTACTACCCTGCTCGGCGTCTCCGACCTCGAAGCCGTCGCCGTCAGCACCGCGGCCGAGGCGCTTCGGCTGATGAAAGCCGAGAGGTTCGACCTCTATCTAATGGACGGGCGGCTGCCCGACGCCGACGGGGTGGCGCTCTGCGAGCAGATCCGTCAGGTTGACAAGATCACGCCCGTCGTCTTCTTCACCGGCAAGGCGTACGAGTCGGACCGGGAGGCGGCGCTCGCTGCCGGGGCCGACGCCTACGTCATTAAACCCGACACCGACACGCTCGTCCCGACCGTCAAGCGGTTGCTGGAAGAGGCGCGTCCGCGCTGACCCCGGCGGCGCCGTCTGCCTTCCCACCTTCCGAGGGAAGCCTTGTGTTTCAGGGCTAACAGGCTGACAATGGGCGCGTCGTCCGCACGCCTCGCACGTGACCTTAGGTGACTGCCCCGAAAGGAAGAGCCCCCTATGCCCCGCCGCCCTGTTAGACCCTGGTTCGTTCTTCTGCTACTGCTGTCCCTGCTTCCTGTCCCCGCCGATCTGGTTTCGGCGCAGAGGCGAAGCGGCGGCTCGCGCAGCTCCGGCTCCTCCTCACGCTCGTCGAGCGGAACAAGCCGACAGAGCACATCCACTCCCCGAGAGGTTCGCGTCCGGGGCTACTACCGTCGCGACGGCACCTACGTCCGGCCGCACTCACGCACGGCCGCCGACGGGAACTTCAATAACAACTGGAGTACGTACGGCAACGTCAACCCGCACACGGGCCGGCCGGGGACGAAGACGACTCCCCCGCCGGGCTACGGCCAGGACGTCTGGGTGAACGGCTACTACCGCACCGACGGGACCTACGTGCCCGGGCACTACCGCACCGCGCCCGACGGCGACCCTTCCAACAACTACAGCACTCGCGGCAACACGAACCCGTACACGGGTGAAGCCGGAACCGCGTCACCACCTCGTTCGACCTCTTACTCCTACGAGGAGGTGGACCGGAACGCGCGCGTG
>DASVSK010000677.1:0-7074 GCA_036388135.1 Pyrinomonadaceae bacterium
GCGAGGTCGGGGCGCTGCCGCGCGCCGTAGACGGTGAAGAAGCGCAGGGCCACGCAGCGCAGGCCGAACAGGTGCGAGTAGGTGTGACACAGAAGCTCGCCCGCCGCCTTCGTCGCCGCGTAGGGGCTGATGGGGCGGGCGACGGGGTCGTCCTCCGCGAAGGGCACCTTCTCGTTCTCGCCGTAGACCGACGACGAGGAGCCGAAGACGAACTGCGGCGCGCCGTGCGCGCGCGCGAGTTCGAGCAGGTTGAGGGTGCCGTTGATGTTCGTCTCGGCGTAGAGCACCGGCTCGGAGAGCGAGGGGCGCACGCCGGCGCGCGCGGCGAGGTGGACGACGACGTCAAAGCCCGCGCCTTTAAAAACCTCTTCGAGCGCCGCGCGGTCGCGGATGTCCGCCTCGTGCAGTCGGAACTCCGCGCGCCCCAGGTGCGGCGCGACGTTGCGGCGCTTCACGCCCGGGTCGTAAAAGTCGTTGAAGTCGTCCACCACCGAGACGCGCCACCCGCCCTCCGCGAGCAGCCGCCCCACGAGGTGCGACCCGATGAACCCCGCCCCGCCTGTCACCAGAACGTTTCGCATAAAGTAGTAGTCAGTAGCCAGTAGTCAGTAGAAAGACATTCGTAATGAGTCGTCCGGTTGTCAGCGGCAACGTCAGCAGAGCGGAGCCTGCTGACTACTGTCTACTGACTACTGTCTACTGTCTACTCGCCTTTCACCGCGTAAATCCAGAGGTGCCAGCCCCAGCGCGAGGCGAGCCGCGCCTCCGCGCCGCGCGGCAGCCGCGGGCCGAGCAGCGGGAGCCAGCGCTTGTTGAGGAAATGCACCGCGAAATCCACCTGTGGAAAATCCTCGAACAGGGCGCGCGCCTCGCGCCGCGAGTAGACGCGCGTCAGAGGGTTGCCCGCGCCGTCGGTGTTGCGGCTCAGGAACTCGCCCGCCGAGAGGTACTGCGCCGAGTCTTCTTTCAGGCGCGCGGCGTGCTCGCGCAGGCTCTCCACCGGCTCGCCCGTCAGGCCGTGCGCGAGCCGTAGTCCCGCCTCCGTCCGCAGCAGCCGCGCGCCCGCGCGCCTGAGCAGGCCGATGTTGACGCGGTAGTTATAAGAGTCGCGGTGGTAGAGCATCACGACCGCCCGCCCGCCGGGCACGAGCACGCGGTGAACCTCGCGGACGGCCGCGCGCGCGTCCGGCGTGTGGTGCAGCACGCCGTGCGAGTAGACGAGGTCGAAGCTCCCCGCGTCGAACTCCATCCTCTCGGCGTCGGCCACGCGGAACTCGCCCGGCAGCCCCTCAAGCTCGAACCTTCTGCGGGCGAGCGAGACGGCCGCCTCCGTCAAATCGACGCCCGTGTAGTGCGCGCCCGCGCGCGCGAAACGCGCCCCGTCGGTGCCGAGCCCGCAGCCTATTTCGAGCACGCGCAGGCCCTTCGACCTGTCAAAACCCGCGGCCTCCGGGATGTGCCATTCGGTGCGGTAGCGGTGCTCTTCGACGGCCTCGTAAAAGCGCCGCGACCCGACCTCCGCGTCGGCGAACTTCGTCCCGCACGGGTGCTCCTGCCAGAACGCCCGCACCCTCTCCTTCAGACTCTGCCGCTCCTCCGCCATGACACGCTTCGCCGACACATGGACAACAATCACACGCGCGCCTTCCACACGCGAGCCCGCACAGGGCGCTTCCGGCGCGCCGTATGAAACGAAGGAAAGTAACATGCCGCGCGTGCGCCCGCCAAACGTCCGAACCCCGGCGTCCGCCCCGCCCCGCCCGGCCCTCGCTCAACGCCTCTTCCGCGGCGGCCGGCCGACCGAGACGATGCGGTCGATCAGCTTCCTGTCGTCCGGGAGGATGCCCGACTTGACGAGGCGCGGGGTGAGCGTGCGCCAGTTGGGGTCGGCGGCGAAGACGCGGCGGAAGAGCGGGAGCGCCTCCTCGACCCGGTTCATGTTGGCGAGCGCGACGGCGTGCCAGTAGGTCATCTCGACGTTGTCGGGCACGAGCCTTTCGGCCGCCGCGTACTCGCGCAGCGCCGCCTCGTTGTCCTTGCGCTCGACCGCGGCGTCGCCCGCGTTCATGTGGTTGTAGGCGCGCTGGAGCCTGACGAGGCGGCGCAGCTCGCCGAGCGGCCGCGGGTGGTCGTCGACGCGCAGGTCGAAGAGCCTGTCCGCCCAGGGCTTGCCCGTCGACTCGGCCTTGACGACGACGAGCGCGGCCGACTGCCGCCCGCGTATGTCGCCGCCCTCCCTCTCGGCCGCGTCGAGCGCGGCCAGCATCCGCTCGGCGAGGTCGCCGCGCGCCGACTCGAAGGCGCGCGCCATCGCGGGCCACACGCGGTCGCTCGCCATCAGGTTGGCCTGGACGGAGAAGCCCGCGCCCGTGCGGTCGCCCGCGGCCTCGATGCACTTCGCGCCCGTGTGCGCGGCGACGCGGCCGCGCGCGTCCACCATCGCCACCTGCCGCACGTCGCGCCCCTCGTCCTTCGCCAGCAGACTCCTCAAAGCCTCTTCGGCGCTCGCGCCGCCGCGCATCAGGCCGAGCCCGTCGCGCCCGTACGCGGGGTCGATGAACGACTGCGTGGCGACGGCCCCGACGCCCGCCTCGGCCCACGCCACGCCCGACCCGACCGAGAACCAGTGCGACTGCACCGCGACGCCCATCTCGCCCGTCCGGGGGTCGCGCGCCACGATGGAGTAGGTGTGTACGGGTCGCAGAGGCCGGGGCGACTGTCCGCCCGCCGCGCCCGACTCGCGCGGGCCCGAAGTCCGCACGCGCCCCTGCGCCCCCGCCTTCGGCGTCAACAGCGTCGCCGCGAGCGCCGCCGACGCGAGCGCCGCGACGGTCAAGACCGTCAACATTCTTCTCATCTTTCCGTCCCGCCTGCGAATGATTTAAAGACCCTCAGAAAGCCCAGTACCCTTGCGCGAAGCGCGCGGCGAAGAGGCCGAGGAAGAGCAGCGACCAGGCGGCGACGGCCGCCCCCCACGCCGGGCGCTTCGCGCGCAGGCGCGCCAGCAGGATGAAGGCCGGGAAGAGCACGAGCGTGTAGCGCGGCACGCTCAGCACGAACTTCGTGCTCGTCCACAGAAGCCAGTTGCAGCTCATCCAGACGGCGTACGAGGCGCGCATCGTCAGCCAGGCCCACGCCGTCAACGCCAGCCCCAGCAGCACGAAGAAAAGCTCCTGCCACCCGACCATCTGCGCCTCCGACGGCGCGCGCGCCCAGATGGAGTTCCACGCCTCGCGTATGCCGACCCACGGCCACGTCAGCGACTTGTACCAGTATTCGCCCTGCGCGTTCAGGAACGCGCGCGGGTCGCCCAGCACCCACCAGTTGATGAAGAGGTAGACGCCGAAGCCCGCGATCGGGCCCGCCGACCACAGCCACGCCGCGCGCGGGCGTCGCCCCCCGCCCCTGTACTCCTCCCACGCCTCGAAGGCGAGCGCCGGGATGAGCAGCAGCCCGTTGACGCGCGCGAGCGCCGCCAGCGCGCCCAAAAGCCCCGCCGCCCACCAGCAGCGCGCGCGCGCCGCCAGAAACGTCCCCAGCGCGAGCGCGAGGAAGAGCCCCTCCGTGTAGCCTATGTGCAGGAAATACGCGGTCGGGAAAGCGAGCATGAAGAAGACGGAGGCGCGCGCCACCTCCTCCGACTCGTCGAGCCGCGCGAGCCTGTAGAGCAGCAGCCCGGCCGCGACCGAGGCGAGCGCCGAGACGAAGAACGCGCCGAGCAGCTCGTCCCGCACGACGAACGCCGCGGCGCGCACCAGCCACGGGTAGAGCGGGTAGAAGACTATCCAACGCGCCTCGACGCCCTGCGAGACGTAGCCCGCCCGCGCGATGTCGAGGTAGTGCGGCGCGTCCCAGCGGTTCCAGATGGCGAGCCAGTCGTAGAAGGAGCCGAGCCGCTCGTTCTTCCAGAGGACGAACGCCTGCGCGCCGTAGAGGAACAGCAGCGCCTTGACCGCCAGCACCAGCCCCACCGTCGGCGCGTCGAGCCACGCCGCGAGACGCGACGCCGGCCGCCGCGCCGCCTGCCCTTTGTCTCTGACGACCTTCTTCTTCATCTAACCGTCGAGAAACTCGCGCTGCCACATCTCCAGCGTGAGCAGTTGCAGAACCTGTAGGTTGAAGTCCTCGCGCCCCGAGAGGTTCGACTCGACCACGCGCCGCACCTCCTCGGGCCGGAAGAGCCCCCGCGCGCGGACGACCTCTTCCGACAAAAGCTCGTCCACCAACGGACGCAGAGGGCCGCGCAGCCACGCCCGTATCGGCGCGCCGAAGCCCGCCTTCCTGCGCCACACCACCTCGCGCGGCAGCAGCGTTTCGGCCGCGCGCTTCAGGATGTATTTGCGCTTCAGTCCCCGCAGTTTCAGGCGCGGCGGCATCCGCGCCGCCAGCTCCACCAGCTCGTGATTCAGGAACGGCACGCGCACTTCGAGCGTCGCCGCCATCGAAGTCCTGTCCGTGTAGTCGAGGTTCAGGCACGGCAGGAACGTCTTCAGGTCGACGTAGAGCAGGCGGTTGAGCGGCGCGGCCTTCGCGCACCGCCCGAAGTAGCGGCGGTGCAGGTAGTAGGCGTCCGCCCCGCCCACGCCCTCGCGCGTCTCGTCGGTGTAGAGCCGCTGCTTGGCCTCGTCGGTGAAGTACGTGCCGAAGCCCATGTAGCGCGACTCGAAGTCGAGCGCGGCGCTCTTCGCGAACTTCTTCGCGTTGCGGAGTGGCGCGGTCAGGCGTCCGGGTCGGCCGCCAGGTAGCGCCGCCGCGACCGCGCGCATGGCCGGCCGCCTCAAGGCCGCGGGGACGGGGTCGAGCGCGCCCGCCAGGCTCATCGCCAACTGGCGCGGGTAGCCCGCGAAGACCTCGTCGCCGCCCATCCCCGACAGCATCACCGTCAGCGTCTCGCGCGCCTCGCGAGAGACGAGGTAGCTCGGGATCGCCATGTCGATGACCGGCATCTCCATGTGTCGGACGAGCATCGGCAGCAGATTCGCCACGTCTGGGCGGAGCATCGTCTCGTGATAGTCGGCGTCGAGCAAGCGCCCGACCTCGCGCGCCCACGGCACGTCACTGGGGATGATGTCGAAGCGCAGGTCTTCGTCCTCGATGCCGACGGTGTAGGTCGAGACGCGGCGGCCGCCCCCCCGCCGCTTCATCAGCGCCGCGATGACCGACGAGTCCACGCCGCCCGAGAGGAACGCGCCGAGCGGCACGTCCGCCACCATCTCCATCCCGACCACGCGTTCGAGCGTTTCGAGCACGCGCTCGCGCCACCACCCCTCGCCCCTGCCCTCTTCTATCTCGTCGAAAGAGACGTCCCACCACTCGCTCACGCGCGTCTCGCCCTCGCGCCAGACGAGGACGTGCGCGGGCGGGAGGCGGCGCACGCCGCGGAAGAGCGTGTGCGGGTCGGGCGTCCAGAGGAAGGTGAGCTGCTGGTTGAGCCCTTCGGGGTCGAGCTCGGGTCTGACCAGCCCCGACGCGAAGAGCGCCTTCGCCTCCGAGCCGAAGACGAAGGACTCGCCCCCGCCGCCCCCTTCCTTCGCCGCCGCGTAGAAGAGTGGCTTGACGCCGAGGCGGTCGCGCGCCAGCGTCAGCTCCCGCTCGCGCTCGTCCCACACCGCGAAGGCGAACATGCCGTTGAGGTGCGGGAGCGAGCCCTCGACGCCCCACTCGGCGAACGCTTCGAGCATGACCTCTGTGTCGGTGTCGGTGCGGAACTCGCGCCCGAGGCCCTCCAGCCGCCGCCGCAGCTCGCGGTAGTTGTAAATCTCCCCGTTGAAGGTGACGGCGAAGCGCCCGTCGGCCGACAGCATCGGCTGGTGACCGGCGCTGCTCGTGTCGATGATCGCCAGCCGCCTGTGCCCCAGGCACGCGCGCCGCCCCGCCACGTCCGCCCGCGCCGAAGTCCACGCGCCCTCGTCGTCGCGCCCGCGGTGCTCGATGGCCTTGAGCATCGCGCCGACGCGCCGCTCGGGGTTTACGGAGATGAGACCGGCGATTCCGCACATAGTAGTGAATGGTAAATGGTGAATGGTGAATGGCGAAGCCGGGCTCCCTATTCACCATTCACTATTCACTATTCACCTCCTTCGCCACCCCCGTCCGCAGCGCGTCGAGGATGCGGAAGGTGGCGCGCGTCGTGTTGGCGAGGTCGGCGAGCGGGATGGGCGCGGGGCCGCCTTCGCGCAGGGCGGCGCAGACGGCGCGCACCTCTTCGCGCTGCCCCTTGTCCTGCGCGCGCAGGCGCGTACGCGTCTCGCGGCCGCCCGCGTACCCGGCGGCCGCGCGGAAGTCTTCGATGACGAAGACGCGCCCCGCGCCGAAGACCTCGACGCGCTCCTTCTGAAGCGCGCGGTCGCCCTCGGCCAGGTACGCGATGGAGCCGTTCGAGCCGTCGGCGAACCTGAGCGTGACGAAGACCGAGTCGTCGTCCACCGCATCGCGGTCTTCGGAAGCGACCCGCTCGGCGTAGACGCGCTCGACGCGCGAGCCCGTCAGGTACTGCATGAAGTCCACGAAGTGGCAGACCTCGCCGCGGATGCGGCCGCCGCCCTCGCGCGCGTCCTGCGTCCAGTGCGCGCGCGGGACGCGGCCGGCGTTGACGCGGTAGAGGATGGAGAGCGGCGCGCGACGCCCCGCGAAGAACTCGCGCGCCGCGCGCGCGTGCGGCGAGAAGCGCCGGTTGAAGCCGACCGTCAGCCGCCCGGCCGAGCGCGCCGCCGCTTCGAGCAGCGCGTCCAGCTCGTCGTCGTTCAAGGCCAGCGGCTTCTCGACGAACACGTCGAGCCCGCGTTCGAGCGCGCGCCGCGCAAGCTCCGCGTGCGAGTCGTGGCGCGTGGCGACGACGGCGAGGTTGACGCCCTCGTCGCCCAGCACCTCGTCCGCGCCCGAGACGAAACGCGCGAAGCCGTAGCGGCCGCCGACGTCGCGCGCCGTCACGCCCGACGCCGTGGCGACCGAGACGAACTCGACACCCTCCGCCCTGAAGTGCGGCAGCAGCATCCGCCGCGCGTAGTCGCCCGCGCCTATCATCCCGACCCGCACGGCCCCCGCGCCCCCGCGCGCGGACTTTGAAGTTTGAAG
>DASVSK010000678.1:0-2457 GCA_036388135.1 Pyrinomonadaceae bacterium
TGCCAGAAGGCGGTCGGGCTCCACGCGAGCGGCGCGGCCTCGCGCGCGAGCCCCGGCGGGAGCGACCCCGCGCCGGCGAGCGCCGCGAAGGCGCGCAGCGCGAGCCAGACCCCGGCGACCAGCGCCGCGGCCGTCGTGACCTGCAAGGCGCTCAACTGTCGCACGTCGAAGCGGCGCGCGTAGAGGCTCATCAGCGTGATGTGCGCGGCGAAGAGCAGCGTCGTCGAGAGCGTGACGAGGTCGCCCGCGTTGACCGGGCCCGCGTCTGCGGGCGCGAGGATGAGCGCGCCGCCGACCGAAGCGAGCAGGATGCCGGCGAGGTTCTCGCGGCTCGGGCGGGCGCGCCAGACGAGGTAGGCCACGACGGGCACGAGCGGCGTCGTGATGCCCGTGATGAAGGCCGACTTGGCCGGGGTGGTGTAGAGCAGCCCCACGGTCTGCCCGATGAAGCCGAGGCCGATGAGCAGCCCGAGCGTCGCGCCCGCGCGCCACGCCTCGCGCGTCGCCCCGAAGACCTGCCGCGGGAAGAGCGCGGCGAAGACGAGCGCCGCCAGAGGCATCCGCACTGCGAGGTACGAGAGCGGCGGCCAGTGGTCGAGCACGCCGCGCGCGACCGCGAAGGTCGAGCCCCAGATGAGCGTCGTCAAAAGTATCGCGCCGTCGGCGGCGAGCCCGGCCTTAAGCCTCATCTACTTCAACGGCGGGCGTCGGAAGCCGAACGACGGACTGAGAGACGCGCCGCCTTCAGTCCGTCGTCCGGTCATTCACCGCCCGCCGTCCTCGCTCTCTCACATCCGTATGAGGACTTTGAGGACGCCCGGCTCGGCGGCGCGCTCAAGGGCGCGGACGCCTTCGGCGAGCGGGAACTCGTCGGTGACGAGCGCGTCAACCTCGACCGCGTTGCGGCGCAGCAGTTCGAGCGCCGCGGGGAAGCGGCCGCAGCGCGAGCCGACGATGCTGATCTCGTCGACGACGACCGGCGCGGCGTTCAGCTCGGTCGTGCCGTGGAACGTCGACTTGAGGACGAGCGTGCCGCGCGGCCGCAGGAGCCGGAGCGCCGTCTCCAGCCCGGCGGGCGAGCCCGACGCCTCGACCGCCACGTCGAAGGCGCGGTCGAAGGAGGCGGGCAGCCCGTCGGCCTTCAGCGCGCGCACGCCGCGCGAGCGCGCGACTTCGAGCTTCGCGGCGTGGCGGCCGACGAGCGTGACGCCCGCGCCCGTCGTCGCCTTCAAAGCCTGCGCGCAGAGCAGCCCGAGCTTCCCGTCGCCGACGACGGCGACGCGCGTCTCGGGCTCGAACTTCACGCGCTCCGCGACGGCGCAGGCGGCGGCCAGCGGCTCCGTGAAGACGGCGCGCTCGTCCGGCACCCCGTCGGGCACGGGCAGGAGGTTCGAGGCGGGCAGTTGCAGGTACTCCGCGAACGCGCCGTCGCGCCCGACGATGCCGAGCACGGTGCGCTCGGGGCAGTGGCGCGCGTCGCCCCCGCGGCACCACTGGCAGCGCCCGCAGCCCGCGTTTATCTCGCCGACGACGCGCGCGCCCTCAAGGTCCGGCGCGCCCGGCGCGCGCTCGACCACGCCCACGAACTCGTGCCCGAGCGTCCCCTCGAAACCCGCGTACCCGCGCGCGATCTCCAAATCCGTGTTGCACACGCCCGCCAGCAGCACGCGCACCAGCGCCTCGCCCTCGCGCGAAGGCGCGGGCACTTCGCCCAAGCCCAGCCGACCGTTCTCGAATCTGAGAGCCTTCATGACGACAGCGTTGACGACCGACGGGTGACTGGTGACGAGTTAAGAGCCTGCGTGTCGCCCGTCACCCGTCACAAGTCACTCCCCTTAAAACTTTTTCGCGCGGAGGTAGGCGTTCTCTTTGGTGAGCTCGACCGCCTTCTCGCGCCCCGAGATGTTGACGGAGAGCCGCCAGGTCAGCTCGCGGTCGCCCTCGACCGTGGCGTGTATCCACCACCTGCCGGGCGTGACGGCGACGGCCGCTTCGCCGCCCTCGTCCAGCTCCAGGCTGAGCGGCCGGCGGCCGGCCATCAGGCGCGTGGCGAACTCCTCGAAGCGCTGGCCGGGGCGGCGCTCCGAGTCGAACTCGCTGCGGGCCGCGGCCATGTTGATGGGGTAGAGCTGGACGGGAATCTTCCTGGCCGAGACGGGGAACCCGACCTCCCCGCGGCGCAGGCGCACGCGCAGCAGCGTCGTGCGCTGCCGCCCCTGCTCGGCCGCGCGCCAAGCGGCGCGCTCGCCCTCCGGCAGGCGACGGTAGACGCCCCAGACGGCCGCGGCGAGCGCCGCGACGAGCGCGACCCCGAAGCCGACCGCGGCCAGTCTGCGTGTGAAGCTGTGTCGGTCGTCGCCCATCGGGTGTAGGGGTGGCGCGGCGCGCGCGTCCGTTAGCGCCGCGCCGACGCTTCAGGCCATCAGGCCGCGCTCGCGCAGCACGCTCGTCAGCTCG